>NZ_BAAIEW010000001.1:0-205095 GCF_054654515.1 Desulfothermus okinawensis JCM 13304
TTTAATAACACCAGAACCCTTAGCTGTACACATAAGGGCCATGAACTGGGCCTGCATGTCAGTTGGAAAACCAGGATATGGTTGAGTTATTATGTCAACACAATTTATGGGATCTTTTGCATCTAAAATCAGTCTATCCTCATTGATTGTAATATCTACTCCCATCTCCTGTAATTTTGATAGAATACCATCCATTGCATAGACAGGCGCATTTCTGACCTCAATGTTACCCCTTGTAATTGCCCCTGCCACAAGATAGGTACCTGCCTCTATCCTGTCTGAGATCACTTCATATTCACAGCCTGATAGTTCCTCTACACCCTGAATTTTTATCACATGGGTGCCATGTCCCTCAATGTGCGCGCCACATTGGTTCAAAAAATTTCCAAGGTCCACTATCTCTGGTTCTCTGGCAGCATTTTCTAAAACAGTTTCCCCTTTTGCCAATGTTGCTGCCATGAGTAAATTTTCAGTTCCCCCTACAGTTGGAAAATCAAAAATAATATGTGCACCATTGAGTCTATCACACCTAGCATCAATATAGCCATTCTCTACATTTATCTGAGCACCCATTTTTGATAGACCTTGAATATGCAAATCAACAGGCCTAACTCCTATGGCACATCCACCGGGAAGGGCTACCCTTGCCCTTTTTCTCCTGGCCAAAAGAGGCCCTAAACACAAGATAGATGCCCTCATTGTCCTCACAAGATCATAAGGTGCTTCATCATTTATAAAAGTAGGAGGACTCACTCTGATCGTCTTTTTGTTCTTGTTATAGACCACTTCGCATCCAAGTATATTTAGCAACTTAACTGTTGTTTCTATGTCTCTTAAATTGGGAATATTAGCAAGATAAGCACTATCTGAAAGCAAAAGAGTTGCGAATAAAATTGGAAGTGAAGCATTTTTTGAACCACTTATATTCACAGTACCTGATAATTTATTTCCGCCTTCTATTACTAACCTATCCATTTTTGCTTGACCTCAATTTCTTTTTCATATAAATATTTTTTCATCTGTGGTGGGTGTAGCTCAGGTGGCAGAGCACTTGGTTGTGGCCCAAGTGGTCGCAGGTTCAAGTCCTGTCACCCACCCTTTTCATTTCCTTCGAAGCTTTCTCACATCACCAACCCTTATAGTTAGCTTTTCTTTGTCAAAGTATTCCAATAATGGTATTGAATATTTTCTGCTAAGGCCTGTTAATTCTTTAAAATTCTGGGGTTTCATTTCTTCACTGTTTTCAAAAAATTTGATCATCTTAGATTTTATTTCTTCCAGGGTATGTTTTAAATAAAACAGGTCTTCTTTGATTTTAATCAAATCGCCGCTGTCAGTGAGTAATTTGAGAATTGGGTATACATCTTTTTTCTCAACACCCAATTGTTCCACTAAATTTTTGACAGTTGGAGGAGAGTAATTATTTTTTTCAAAAAGCTCCAAAATCCGCTTCCTCAATTGCTCCTGATCTTTTTTTAGGGATACCTTGTGGCCTTTTATTTTTATTAGTTCCTCTTCTGTTTCAATCAATTTCTGTTTAAAGGCATACTCCAAAATAAAATGTATTAGTTTTGAATTCAGATCTTTTCCCCAATGAGAAATTATCTGCCCCTTGGAAATCCCTGGATCAATTGGATTTTCAGCGTGAAATTTATTTATGTATTCAACCAGACTATCTAAAAGACTATCCACCCAGGACCTGGCTATGTATATTTTTTCTTCCTTGTCATAACAAAAAATCTCTTGCCTAGATTGGAGTTTTTCCAATGCTCCAGTCAATTTTTTCAAAGAGACATTTGTGAGCACATGAAGCTCTTTTAGACTGTATCCCTTAAGACCTATGTTATTTAGATGGAGCCTTATTTTTCCTTCCAGGTCTGCATTTATAATCTTTTTCAAAATTTCTACTTGGTTTGAGTATCTTTTAATTTTCTGTCCCATGGGATTTATTATTGTCCCACCCCCAATGGTCCTTAAGGGAGAAAATGACCTTATAACAAATTTATCCCCAAAAAGCCCCACCATTGGTTCTGGGAACCTAACCTGCGCATATCCTGTTTCCCCTGGTTCAAGCTTATCCCTATCAAGGAGATATATCCTGGCCATGATCTCTGTGGTCCCGTGATGGAGATGGACTTCTTTTCTATGCAAAATTGGCCTGGGAGAAGATGATAGACACGTTATTTCCACATCAAAGGTGGTGGAAGGAAAAAGGGTATCAGGTCGTCCTATTATATCTCCTCTTTTAATATCTTCAACTTCCAGTTGGGCCAGGTTTATAGCAGTTCTTCTTCCAGCAGATACACTTTTAACAGAATCTCCATGAACCTGTATCTGTCTTACTTTTGAAGGTTTTTTACTGGGATACACAAAGACATCCTCTCCCACTGAGATATGCCCTGATATAAGTGTACCAGTTATAACTGTTCCATGACCTTTTAAGGTAAAGACCCTGTCTACAGGGAGTACAAATATATCTGAAGTGTCCCTTTGTTTTATTTTTGCTACTATCTCTTCAATTGCCTTAACCAGGTTATTTAGTCCCTCTCCTGTATGGGCTGAAACTGGGATGATTTTGGTATCCTTTAAAAAAGTATTGGACAAATAATCAGATACATCCTCTATTGCCAGCTCCCTTAATTCTTCATCCACCATATCTATCTTGGTCAGGGCAACGACCCCCTTGTTTATTCCAAGTAGGGAACAAATTTCTATGTGTTCCCTTGTCTGGGGCATAATACCCTCGTCTGCAGCCACAACTAACAGGACAAAATCAATCCCTGTAGCACCAGCTACCATATTTTTTACAAATTTTTCATGGCCAGGCACATCCACTATTGAGAGCCTTGTTCCACTGGGCAAATCCAGATATGCAAATCCAAGTTCAATGGTGATACCCCTCTTTTTCTCGTCTTTTAACCTGTCACAATCTATTCCGGTTAATGCCTTAATCAGAGTAGTTTTTCCATGGTCTATATGGCCTGCTGTTCCCATAACAATAGACATATGCAGCTCTCCGCTCTTTTTAATGTTCAAATTTCATCTATAACTCAACTGTAATTCCAAGATTTTTTAGAAATTAAAATATTGAGTATTAAAAAAACAGAGAGTTGTAAAGAATTTTGCCTCTCTCAAATAACCCTGTATTAAAAATCTATTCTGCCTATTTAGCTCTGATTATTAATTGGGTTATGGATAAAGTGAATAGTGAATAGTGAGAAGGGAGAAGGGTGAAGGTAGAAGGGCGAATAGCACCTAAAACCTTGAACCTTGAACATTGAACTTTATACACCCACAGACACAGATAGCATACACAGACACAGCAAGGCTTGAGACTTAGGAGTTAATGGAAGACGCAGAAAATTTATTACTAGTAATTTTTTTATATATGTTGTCTTGACAATTTTTATCCACCGCCCATATAAAGGAAAGACCCCTTTTAAAGGACTAAACAAGGGTTTTTAACTAACTTTCTGGAACAAAAAATTAATATTTTAAGAAGGGAGTTGATATGCGGGACATACTAGAAAAACAACGCACCTTTGCTTTGCTGGGGAGTACTGGGACTGGTAAGACATCTTTAGCAGAAATGATATTTTTTAATGTTGGGATGACCACAAGGTTAGGGACCATTCCCAATGGGAACACTGTACTTGACTACGAGCCTGAAGAGATCAAAAAGGGAGGATCCATTCAACCTGCTTTTGCTGTATACACATGGAAAAAAAATAGACATTTTTTGATTGACACACCTGGTGATTCAAATTTCCAGGGGGAACTCCCATACCAGCTAGTTGCTGCAGATGGTATTCTATATGTTTTAGATGCAACAGATGGAGTAAAACCCCAGGACAAAAAGCTATGGAATGAAGCAAAAGAATTTGAGCTTCCAACAGTAGTGGTTGTTAACAAAATGGATAGGGAAAGGGCTGATTTTGAAAAGGCGTTAAAAGGGATTCAAGATGTTCTAAAGGCAAAGCCAATGGTAAAATATTACCCAATTGGCTCTGAGGCAGATTTTAAGGGAGTTGTGGACGTAATAGAGAAAAAGGCCTATATATTCAAAGATGATGGGAAGATAGAGCCAGGGGAGGTGCCTGGTGATCTAAATGACAGAATTGAAGAGCTCTATGAATATTCTGTGGAAAATATAGCAGAAAGTGATGAAGAGCTAATGGAAAAATATCTTGAAGAGGGAGAGCTCACCCCTGAAGAGATAAAAAATGGTCTGAGAAAAGGCGTTTTAAGCGGGGAAATTGTGCCGGTTTGTGCAATATCTGCCCTTCAAAATAAAGGAGCAGAGTTGGTTTTAGGTATGATCCAGGACTTACTTCCATCTCCCATTGAGAGAAAGCCATGGAAAGGAGTTGATGATCAAGTCCGAAATTCTTCAGAAGAAGAGCCATTGGCCGCATTTGTATTTAAAACTATCACCACCCCATTTGGTGGTCTCTTATCAATGATAAGGGTCTTATCTGGCAAGCTGACTTCAGATATGCAGGTATTTAATCCAGAAAAAAATGCAAAGGAAAAATTGGGACAGCTCCAGTTTGTAATTGGTAAAAAAATGGATCCATGTAAGGAAGAGGTTGGGCCAGGTGCCATTGTGGCTGTTGCCAAGCTAAAAAGCACACAGACCGGGGATACCATTTGCCATGAAAAAAATCCATTTGTCTTAGACAAACCCAAATTGCCACCCCAAGTACTATCTTATGCAATTAGCGGAGAAAATAAAGGCGATGAAGACAAGATGATGGCTGCTGTACAAAAACTCCTTGAAGAAGATGTTAGCCTAAAAGTTGAACACAGTGAAGAAACAAAAGAGATTTTACTATCAGGAATGGGGCAACTTCACATTGAAATGTCTGTTGAAAAGGTCAAGAGAAGGAGCAAGGTCGGTGTCAAATTAAAAGAACCTAAGATTCCCTACAAGGAAACCATTAAGGGGAAGGCAGAGGCCCATGGGAGATACAAAAAGCAGACTGGTGGTCGTGGCCAATTTGGAGACTGCTGGATAAGGATGTCTCCTCTACCCAGGGGTGCTGGATATGAATTCGAAAATCAGATTGTTGGTGGTGTTATACCAAAACAATTTATTCCAGCAGTGGACCAGGGAATCCAGGAAGCAGCTAAAAAAGGAGTGCTTGCTGGCTATCCTGTGGTAGATTTTAAAGTAGAATTGTATGATGGCTCCTATCATAGCGTGGACTCCTCTGAACTTGCCTTTAAGATTGCTGGTTCAATGGCATTTAAAGAGGCAGCAGAAAAAGCAGGGATAGTGCTTCTGGAGCCAATTATGAAAATGGTCATAACTGTACCTGAAGAATTTATGGGGGATGTTATTGGTGACCTATCCAGCAGGAGAGGAAAGGTTTTGGGCTATGAATCCCAGGACGGAATAGCAGAAATACAGGCCCATGTTCCCATGGCTGAAGTGTTAAAATATGCGCCAGACCTAAGGTCCATGACAGGTGGTCAGGGAACATTTGTAATGGAATTTGACCACTATGAAGAATGCCCACCAAATATACAGGAAAAGGTAGTAGAGGAATCAAAGGCACAAAAAGAAAAATAGAATTAACTGGCCAGATCAAAAAAATGAGGCCATTTGGGCCTCATTTTTTTGATCTCCATATCCTTCCCATATTTTATTTATTATCTATTTTTTTTTGAATTTATCTTTTTATTGAAATCCCCTGCATTTCTCTAAGGTTTTCCAGCTTTTCCATTGCTCTTTTGTTTACAATTGATTCTTTTGCCATTTCAACTCCTTGTTTAAGGTCTTTTGCCATATCACATATGTACAGGGCTACTGCAGCATTCATGCAAAAGAAATCTGCATCAGGAGTATCAAATTCTCCTTTTAACACATTTAAAATTCTCATGCTATTTTCTTGTGCATTTCTTCCACTCATGATCTCAAAGAATTTCCTGGTCTTAAGTCCAAAATCTGAAGGAGTTACAATATATGTTTGAATCTCCCCATCCCGTAACTCTACTACTCTTGTTGGACCGCATGTTGAAAATTCATCCATCCCCTTTGATGGATCTTCTCCTTCTACCATACCAAAAGGGGATATTGCCCTTTTTATGCCGATCTCTTTTAAAATAGCAATTAATTGATCACATACTGTGGGACTGTATGCACCAATTACGATTGCATTTGTCTGTTCACATGGACGCGTGAGTGGGCCAATAATATTAAAAGCAGAAGTAAATCTCATGGATTTTATCAACCTTGCCCACCCGGATTTTAAAAATGCTTCTCCAGGCAGATAACATATCTTGTATTTTTCCAAACATTTTTTTGCGTTTTCCATAGGGGTATTTAGATCAATACCTAAAATTTCCATTACATCAGAGGCTCCGGAAACTCCTGTAACGAGTCTAGCTCCTTTTTTTGCAATACAAAGTCCTGCACCTGATGCAATAAATGTTGCAGGAGTAGAGCAATTGACAGTTTTTAACGGATCTGAGCCTGTCCCCACTATATCGCAAACAAATTCATTAGTATTTATGTAAAACTTTTGTGTATCATATGTATCTAAAGCATCCCACGCCCCTGCAAGTTCTTCTATGGTAGGACCCCTTGTAATATGGGCCATTAAGAATGCTCCTTGCTGAAGATCTGGTTGAATATTTAAAATAACCTGTCTATAGGCATCCTTTGCCTTTTCTCTATCCATTTTTTTGCCTGCAGCAATATCACATATGAGTTTTCCAAACTCCCTTAATTCAGTCTCTGTTGCCATTTCCATCTCCTATTAATTCTTTAAAGGTCATATTTAAACAAGAATAAAATTTTTATCTAAGACTACTAAGATAGAGTTTCATTATTAACCTCTTGCCAATTTAATACTATTTTAAAGGCTTTTTTATGTATTATATCATAAAATGCAGTCTCAACTTCTTTTGGATTTATAAATCGTGTAATAGTTCTTTTTAAAATTTCTTGGTTGTTTTGTATAATTTCTAATGCCATCTCCATATGCATTTTCCTACATCCATAGCTGCCTATCAAGGTTATTTCCTTATAATGTAATTCATTTATAATCTTCACAGGTATTTTAGATAAATTAGATATAGCACTAAAAAAGCAAAAAACACCTCCTTTTTTTAAAAAATTTAAACTATTCTCAAATCCAGTATAAGTTGAAGTAGCATTTATTACACTATCAAACTTGTTTTGTGAGTCTTTTAAAGATATAATATTTAGTTTATTTTGTATTTCCTTAGATTTATTAATTCTTTCCTCATCAATATCATAAAGATATACTGTATATCCATATTCTCTAGCACACAGACAGCATAAAAGTCCCATTATGCCAGCCCCTACCACTAGTAATGTTCCCCCTTTTATCTTTGATATTGCATTAATTACACATCCTATTGGTTCTGCCAGTACAGCTACCTGTGGAGGAACATCTTTAGGTATTTTTATAAGACTTTTTTTAGGAACAGATACAAATTGGGCAAAGCCTCCATCTCTGTGAAAACCTATAATTTTGATATTATCACACAAATTTTCCCTTCCTGCTCTACAGAAGTTACATTTTTCGCAACAATCGCCAGGCCACACAACATATATTTCTTGTTTGTCTTTTTCCCTGCCTACAATTTCATGTCCTGGTATTCTAGGTAATATTAGGTCCCTATGACCCTTTTCCCACAATTTCACATCGGTTCTGCAGATACCGCAATACATTACTTCCATTAATGTATAATTGTTAGAAATATTCTCTGGAATAGGTATTTTTTTAATTTTTATAGATTTTTTATCTTCTAATATTATTGCAAACATATTTAATCGTTCAGTTAACTGTTTAACAGTATGGTCCACTTGTTACAACAAATGCTGGCGAAATTGCCAGTGAAGAGTTATTTCAAGTCTAATTATTACAATAACTAATTCTTTCTCTTTAAAATGTTTTTTCTACCAAGACCATAACCCAAGTTTATCAATGTGATAAACTCGAGTTAAGTAACGTACTTTAGAATTTAAGAACTTTCAATATCATTTTGGTGGGGATTTTAAATTGACTTTAACAATCTTGTAATTCTTCTTCAAAGAAATTAAAAGATTAGTGAGTCCTAATTTAAATCTGTCAAAACCTGGATAAAAAAACCAGGCAGCAAGCATATTATTTCACCTGCCTCAGTTCAAGTATCCTTTTTACATTAAAAGTCCTCTCTTCACCCCGCAACTGGCAAAAGGCCCTAAGTGCCAGAAATGAACTTCCCTTGTAAGTGCTTTCCTGAATGCTCAGTGGAAGCACCACCCTCTTTGAGCGTTCGTCTTTTGCCTTGAGATAAACCATTTCAAGGAGTTGTTTCTTTTTTATTGACTCTTTAATGAGTCTCACCTTTGTTTCTAATGGCATCTTTTCTTCAGAGAGGCGATACTGAAAGGAGGTGATAAACTGCACAACCCTTTTATCGAGCCATATGTGCTTTAACTGTAAGGGTTTTTTTAGTACAAGTCCCTCCAGACTGCGACACCTTGACAGTCCCACATAAGCGTGTCCGTGGGAGAATGTTCCCCTGCCTATGTCAATGATGACCTTATCAAATGTGAGTCCCTGGCTCTTGTGGATGGTTATTGCCCAAGCAAGTCTAATGGGATACTGCTCATAGGTTCCAACAGGGACTGTTTTTAGAGTCTGTATCTCTGTATCATAATGATATTCAAACATCTCCCACTTATGGGGTGTAACCTCTACTGTGGAACCATCCTCAAGTTCAACCCAGAGGATGTCTGTTTTTTTCTTCCCTTGCGTCTCTATATCTGCCAACCTGCCCATTGTGCCGTTTATCCACCTGCCAAGAGGGTCGTTGTTAAGTAACATTACCTGGCAGCCTACTTTGAGCTCAAGGCTCAATGGGGCAGGTAGTGCATCTGATTCAAAATCACCTACCCTTTTACCTTTATAGATATGCCTTTTTGTATTTAGTTTTTTGAGGTTTTTCTTGTTTATAGTATCCGCTAGCCTGTTTGTGGTGGTGAGATATATGTAAAAATCCCCTTCAGGTAGTGCAAAGTCTGGCATTACTTTGCTATTTAGGATCGCAAGTTGTTCCTCTGTAATGGTCTTGTTTCTTATGGCATTTAATATATCAAGGAACCTATCATCGCTCTGGCGGTACACCTTTTGAAGCTCCACATAGTCTATTTGAAGGTCCTGAAATACCTTTGCATCAAAAAAGTATGGACTTTTGTAGTATTCCTTGAAAATTTCTTTTTCTTTTGACCGGACAACTGGTGGGAGTTGATAAAGGTCACCTATGAATATGATTCTTATTCCACCAAAGGGTCTTTTTCTGGTTTTGCCATATTTCCTCAAAAATATATCTATTGAATCAAGTAAATCTGCCCTCACCATGGAAACCTCATCAATTACAATGGTGTCAATTTTTTTGTAGATTTCCCTGTCTGGAGGGTTTGCCTCTGTTACAGTCTCAGGGGTAATGTCAGGGCGAAATCCAAAAAAGGAATGGATTGTCTGGCCCCTGATGTTCACTGCCGCCACCCCTGTGGGTGCAAGATAGACTGCATTCTTCTTGGTAGTTTCTCTGAAATAGTTGAGTAAGGTGGATTTACCAGTGCCTGCACGACCAGTGATTAAGAGGTGTTTTTGGCCATTTTCCATCAACTCATGGGCCTTTCTAAACTCCTCGTTAATTTCAATGTGGTTAAGTTTCCTCATCTCAATGCAATTCTTGTTTTTTAAGCAAAGTCTCTCATCTTTTATAGATTTAAATTAGATTAATTATGCAAAATAACATGTAAAATTAAAGCCAGAATTTGTCAATGAAGATGTCGCCAAAAGCTATGCCAGTAGGGGGGGGATTTTTGAGGGACTTTTACTGGAGAATTTTTGTACCTTTAACATGTCGAAGTGGGAAAGAGGGTTTATGTTAACCCTCTTTCTTTTTGTTCGCATATTAGTATGTATTAGATGTACTTTTAAAAATATGTTCAGTGCTGTTATCTGGTTTAAAATAAACTTTGTCATACAGGGAATATAATGGACTTAATTTCTTATATCCATAGATTTTAAAACAGTACGATTTGTTTTGCTCTAATTTTTGTTGTAAAAATTCACTATATTCAGTGGTATTGTTATCTGATATATCTACAAATGGAATGTATTTATCATTGCAATTACCATTATTATATTGAGAATAAAATATGGTATATCCATCTATATATGAAGTATTTTCAGGAGCATTCCATGTAAATTTTAGGATTTGTATGGGAATATTATTAAAATAGTGAATATTTGTCATTAAATTTAAATCTGGAGACCAGGACAAAGGATTTGTAGCGTAAATATCTACACTACAAGAAAATTTAGTTATCTCGTCCACTAAATTGAAGTCCCCATACAATAAAGTGGAGACAATAGAAATATTATTTGATTGCCTCTTTTCATCCGAGTTGTTATTTCTATTTATTTTCTGTTTAAAATCTATGTTGATATGAATATTTTTATAGGAGATGCGGGTATTGGTGCACGAAATGCCATCACTGTCAGATGAAATTGTAAGTGTGACATTAGTACTCTCTCCAGGTCCTAGAGAACCAGATGTTTTTGAAAAGTCCAGATTGATGTCATCTCCAGTATAGTCATTTCCCAGTTCCCACTGGATTTCTTCATCCCCAAGATTTTTTAAAGTGAAATCATACTGTTTTACAGGTAATTTTTCTCCACACACGTTAGTTATTAGTATGTTTCGGTTTCCAATTACCTGAAGTTCTCCAGGTTTGTTAGTAATTCCCCATTCACTACTTGATTCAAATTCTTTACTCACTGTGTAAAGGGGTTTTTCTTTCCAGAATTCGGTATATTTTCCTCTTATTGAATCGTTTAATTTTTCCACAATCTTTTTGGCTATCTTGTTATCCCATTTGGTTGAGGAGATGATTCTACCATAATAACCTATTCCAATACTACCTTCCAGTTTAACATCCGTGCTAATTTTAAGATTTTTGTCAATAATGTCATCTAGAGATACGGTTTCTGTGCCATTGGCATTTTGCATAGCTTTTAAATCCACTTTTAAATATGGTCCCAAATAGTTATTCATAGCTACACCTATTCCATAAACATATACAGCAGGCTCTGCACCAATATATGCAAATCCATTGGCTCCAACATTCAATTCTGAACTCTGGCTAAATGAAAAATCAGAATCTAAACTACTTTCCAGTTTATCTCCATTATAAACAAAGGCAAAAACTGGATTACTTACACCAGAAAAAGTTATTTTTGCTGCACCCACGATCTTTGCTTTATCATAATCTTTTCCTGCCCCAGCACCTTTGATACCATAACTAATAGGTATCTCCTCAGTCACTTTTATTGGAATTCCGTAAATGGAAAAAGTTTGAGTGAATTTAGGACCTTTATATAGGATTTTATGTAAACTATATTTCTTTTTTAGCTGGGCTGTGGCATTTCCATTTATTTGTATGTTGGATCCAAGCGTCAAATAGATGCCATCCAACTTTAAATCTATACCATCCAAACTTACGTCAGTATCCCATCCAATGTTGAGATCAACATAAGGCCTGAGCTTGACAATTCCTGTTAGAGAAGAATTCTTATCTTTATCTAAATAAAGAGGTCCAAAGGTTTTTTCATATTCTGTTTCCCACGAATAATCTATGTCTCTTTTCAGACTCTTTGTATAGACTTCTCCCCTGTTTAAATCTATTTCAATATATTGTCTGGTGGGATCAAAAGGAATGGATTCATCTCCAATAATAAGATCGCTATTTATCAACTTTATTTCTTTGTTAACCTGGACTGAATCTGGAGTAAGGGTAGTAGAGATATACCCTCTTGGTATTATATTAGTTAAGGGTACGAATTCAGTTAAAATATTAAATGTAGAACTCTTATTTATATTTTCATCTAAATTAGTTACAAAATAGTTAGTAACAGGACTTATTGATGTTATCCTTCTATAAAAAACTGGTTCGATTTTGTGGACTATAATATCACCTGGTTTTAAGTTGTTCAATTTTGAGATAAGGGCAACATCACTCGTTGTTACTGTTATGTCATCTAAAAGGGGAGAATTGACCTCTATATCTGATATTGAACTATTATTGTCTATGTTGTTAAGAGTAATTTGCACACCTGTTATATCCACTATATTTACATTATCTGCTAACTTTAATTTTGGTAGTATGACAGGAGTAATTATTCTATCTTCTTTTAAATTGTTAATATAACATGTTGTTCCATTATTGGATACTTTATTACAACCCATCCACTTAATTAGACGATAGTTGCTATTTAGATTTTTTAATTTTATTTGAACTGTCATATTAGATTTTTTTTCTGGATTTATCCAAAGTAGTTCATTCTGTTGAATAGTTTGTTCTCCCTTTTGTATCTCTAATGTTGCATGGGAGGGTTTTATTATTAATAATTTCAAATCCTTTTTTAATTTTGCCAGAGCAGGGTTATTCATTATTAGGCCATTTTTTTTGAAAATAGATTCTATTTTGTTTTTTAATTCTTGGCGATCCCCCCTGTGATATAATGCCGTCAAGGTTTTTAAGTGAGTTTGGCTGAATTTAAGAGGAGTTTTATTCACCTTTAAGGGGTTAAAACTAGTGATCACTCCAAAATATGAGGTTGTAGCTTCTGCTCTTTTTAAATTTGATTTTAAATCAACCAATTTATCTGCTACAACATTTAAGGTGTTTTCAAGATCAGAATATGAAAGTTTACATGATGACTCTGAACATAAGTGGCTTACATAATTATAAACTATGTCAGTTAGAACTGTAATATTAACATTTCCCTCTATAAGATTTTCAACTTTTGCAAAACCAAATAGTGTACCATTATTTGAGGTTGGATTGGGATCTATTAATCCATCATCATCTACATCGATGTCCTCTCCTCCACTGATTCTTACTAATACAATTTGATGTTCATCCCAATCTTTGGGATTAGTAAATTCGAAAGCTCCAAGTTCATTTGTCTTTAACTCTACACATGTATGATCTTGAGTATATGCTAACTGACAAATTTTCACATCTGCATTTGCCAGAGGTCCAAGTAATGCATGGTTCCCTTGAGGCAGAGTATAGGCATTATCTGATGAATTTGGACTGACACCATTGCCACCTCCGCTGCAGCCTGATAAAATCAAAAAAAATAGAATTAGTAACACTGAAACATAGATGACTATTTTTTTCATAAATTCCCCCTTACTGTTTAAAATTCATTAAAAAAATAAATCCAATACATTGTTTTTTTATATAAAATGAAAAAAGACTATGATATGAAGAATGATGTGTAAGTTTTTTAAGAGAAACAAACAATTTCATATAAAAAAATTTTACATTGTAATTTTAAAATAATGAGAATTTATTTTTAATCAAGTATAATTTTTAGAGTATTACAGTTTCGTGTGTATACATTGTATTTGTTTTAATGTCAATAAGTATTCATTTTCAATAGTTTTTTCAGGTCAAAACTCATTTAACAGCTTTCTTCCGTTCGGAAACAAATAAAAAATAATAAAAAAAAGAGGACCAACTGGTCCATGAGTTTTTTGGATTTATAAGTTGCTGCCATGAGTTAATTAGTAAATTAATAATATCGCCTATTTTCTCTTTTAAAAAGTTCCTGGCCATTAGAAAATCTGATTTTAGATGCCCTATTACTGGTTTTATGGCTGCCTTTCTCCTGAAACGCTGATGTATGTAAACTAAACGCCCCTTCTTTCACATAATCTTTTTACCTCACACTCATCGCATCTTGGAGACCTTGCTTTACATACGTCCCTACCAAACCACACAAATAAATGATTTACCAAGTGCCAATCTTTCCTTGGATATAGCTCCATTAAATCTCTCTCAATTATGGTTGGATTTTTTGACTGGGTAAAACCAAGCCTATTGGACAATCTCTTTACATGGGTATCTACAGCTATTCCTTCATTTTTGGAAAAACAATTGGATAAGACAATATTTGCAGTTTTTCTCGCCACTCCAGGAAGTGTTAGGAGATCCTTCATATTAGAGGGAACTTCTCCATTATATACATTTAAAATTTTTTTTGCAGAACCAATTAGATTTTTTGCCTTGTTTCTAAAAAAACCAGTGGTCCTGACTACCTCTTCAACCTCCTGTTGCGTTGCCGTTGATAGGGATTTTATATCTGGCCACTTTTTAAAAAAAATAGGGGTTACCTTGTTTACCCTATCATCAGTACATTGTGCAGCTAAAATAGTTGCTACAAGAAGTTCCCAGGGAGTTTTCCAAACCAATTTTGTCCGGGGATTTGGATACCTTTTTTTCAATATTGTTAGAACCTCGTTTGCCCTCTTTTTTTTGTCCATTACTCACTCCTTGAAAATATATTATTTGGTATTTATTATTTTCTTGCAAATTACTATAGATCTAATTAAACCACAACAAAAAGGAGTCCCCCATGGAGGTAAGGTTATTTTATGTAACTTGCAAAGACAAACAAGAGGCAGAGAGTATAGCAAAAACTCTTCTTGAGGAAAAATTAGTTGCTTGCGCCAATATATTCCCAGAAATGGAGTCATTTTTTTGGTGGAAACAAAAAATTGACAAGGCAAAAGAAACACCTATGATTTTAAAAACAAAAAAAGAACTATCAAAAGAGGTCATAGAAAAAATTAAGAGTCTGCACTCATATGAGTGTCCTTGTATCATTGAGATACCTATTACTGGAGGATTTAAAGACTTTTTGAACTGGATTTATGAGGAGACCAAATAGTTATGAAGTTTTTTATTCGCACCTTTGGATGTCAAATGAATGTTGCTGATTCTTTTTGGATTTCTTCATCCCTTATATCAAAAGGATTCAGACAAACTCATAGAGAAGACGATGCCGATATAATTTTGGTAAATACCTGTAGCGTCAGGAAAAAACCTGAGGGAAAATTATACAGTTTTTTGGGGAGGATAC
Source organism: Desulfothermus okinawensis JCM 13304 (assembly GCF_054654515.1). Taxonomy (NCBI): domain Bacteria; kingdom Pseudomonadati; phylum Thermodesulfobacteriota; class Desulfovibrionia; order Desulfovibrionales; family Desulfothermaceae; genus Desulfothermus; species Desulfothermus okinawensis. The sequence goes on from NZ_BAAIEW010000001.1 coordinate 14,967, forward strand.
GTCCTTATTTAAAAAAAAATCCAAACCTTATAGTTGGAGTAGGTGGATGCGTTGCCCAACAACTTGGGGAAAAAATATGGAATAAGTTTCCCTTTGTCCGGTTAATTTTTGGTACAGACGGGGTATCCCATGTCCCACAAAGTATATCAAGATTAATCTCAACTCCATCACTAAAAATAAGCCTTTTGGAATTTAAAGATTATTATCCAGAACGAGAGATGGCAGTTGAGGATAGCCTGATTGAGGGTAATCCAGTTGCATATGTAAATATAATGCAAGGTTGTGATAATTTCTGTGCCTATTGCATAGTGCCTTATACCAGGGGGAGACAAAAATCCAGAAAAAATAGTTTAGTAATAGATGAATGCAAGAGACTGGTGGATGCTGGAGTAAAGGAAATAATGCTCTTGGGTCAAAATGTAAATAGCTATGGAAAAGATAGATATGGTGATGGAACAAGTTTTGAGGAGCTACTTATAGAAGTATCTAAAATAAAAGGATTAAAAAGGATAAGGTTTACAACCTCTCATCCAAAGGATATTTCTAACAGGTTAATTGAACTCTTTGGAGTTTTGGATAACCTTTGTCCATCTATTCATTTGCCCTTGCAGGCTGGATCAAATAGGATATTAAAACTAATGGGTAGAAAATACTTAAAAGAAGATTATTTACAAATAATAGACAAACTAAAAAAAGTGAGAGGGGATATAGTAATAACTACAGATCTGATAGTTGGTTTTCCAACTGAAACTGATGCGGATTTTAAAGAAACCCTGGATATGGTTAAAAAAGTAGAATTTGACAGCAGTTTTTCATTTAAATACTCTGACAGACCAGGCACAAGGGCTGAAATCATGGAACCGAAAATCCCTGAAAACATAAAGGCTACTAGGCTTAAAGAACTACAAGCACTGCAAGATAAGCTTACCATTAACTCAATGAATAGGTTAAAAGGCAAGATAGTAGAGGTATTGGTTGAAGGAAAAAGCTCAAAACAAAGGGAAGAAGGACCTATATCTTATAGGGGCAGGGAGCCTGGTGGCCGAGTAGTAAACTTTTTAGTGAACAGGGGAAACATAAATCCTTTGCCTGTAGGATCCATTGTGGATGTAAAAATCACAGAAGTAAAAAAACATTCTTTATTTGGGGAGGTGAAAAACTGACATGATAGAAATGAAGATATTTGGACTTGCCCTTGATGAGCAGTCACAAGTCCCAATTTTGATATTAAAGGATATTGAGGAAAAAAAAGTGTTGCCCATCTGGATAGGCGCCATGGAGGCCATGTCAATATCTATTAGCCTAAACAAAATTACCATGGCCCGTCCACTGACCCATGATCTTATGGTCAACATATTAGAGACAATGGGGGCAAAAATAGAAAAGGTGTGTGTAGTTTCCCTAAAAGAAGGAACATATTTTGCTGAAATACATATAGAACAAGATGATACTGTGTATGTTATTGACTCAAGGCCATCTGACGCCATTGCCCTTGCAATAAGGTGTGATGCCAAAATATATGCCAATGAAACCCTTCTTGAGGAGTTAGAAAAACACCTTAAAAAGGAACATGAAGTTGTATTAAAGGATCAAGAGGCAGAGAAGTGGACAGAATTTTTAGAGCGTCTTGGAGATGAGGAATTCAAATACAAAATGTAACAAATTTTGGATAGAAAAGAGATGATTGATCTACACACACATACAGTTTTTAGTGATGGAGAACTAATACCAGCTGAATTAATCCAAAGGGCAAAAACAGCAGGTTACAAAGCCATTGCCATAACAGATCATGTGGACCACACAAACATAGAACACATCTTAAAGATGGAGTTAGAAGGTATTAAACAACTCAAGGTGGCTAGCTCTCTGGATGTTTTAGTTGGGGTGGAAATAACCCATGTACCTCCCCCTTTAATCCCTGAGCTCATTGAAAGGGCCAGGAAACTTGGGGCTCAAATAGTGGTGGTGCACGGAGAGACCATTGTTGAACCAGTTGAAAAGGGAACTAATCTTGCTGCCATTCAAGGAAGAGCCGATATTTTGGCACATCCAGGTCTTATTAGTGAAGAGGAGGTAAAACTGGCTGCAGAGTTGGGAATCTATTTAGAAATAACAACAAGATCCGGTCATTCTCTAACAAATGGTCATGTGGCAAGAATGGCAAAGGAACATGGGGCAAGGCTTGTCATAAATAACGATGCCCATTCACCAAAAGACTTGATCTTTGTAGAAAAAAGAAGGCTAATTGCAATGGGAGCAGGAGTCACATATTCAGATTATTTGGAAATGGAAAACAATTCACAATCTATTTTAAAAAACATCTTAAACAGATAAAACCAAAGGGACCAATATGGGAATAGAGTCTACCACAGGGATATTTTACCTGATTCTAAACACTACTTTGGTAGTTAAGATAGTGTTGGGAATCTTAGGTTGTATGTCCATTATTAGCTGGACCATTATATTTTATAAAACAATCTCTTTCTTTAAGGCAAAAAGAGAACTTGAAAGAGATATTGATCTAATAAAAGAATCAAAGGATCTCGCATCCTCTTTAAAAATACTTAGAACAAGACATACTTCCTCGTTATATAAAATTTCCATAGACTGCTTAAATGAAATAAAACAAATTGAAAAATCAAAAATAAGCGACTTAAAAAAGCCAGAAATAGCATCTCAGTCAATAGAAAATACCATTAATAACCATATATCAGAAAGTTTACTTGACCATTCCTCATCCCTGTCCTTTCTAGCCACTTGTACCAATTCTGCTCCATTTATAGGACTGTTTGGAACCGTATGGGGAATTATGCATTCATTTCACTCAATTGGTCTTCAAAAAAGTGCAGGTTTAGCCACTGTTGCCCCAGGCATTGCTGAGGCATTAATAGCAACGGCTGTTGGCCTTGCTGTAGCTATTCCAGCATCTATAGCATATAACACCTTTATCTCAATATTAACCAATATTGAGAATTTATATATTAGATATAAAAATATTTTTATTAATATGGCAAAAAGAGAATTAGCGATATTTTCAGCGCCAACTATAACAAAAACTGAATAAAAATGAATTCAAGGTTTCAAAACAAAAAATACATAGCAGAAATAAACGTTACACCTTTTGTAGATGTGATGCTGGTATTACTTGTAATTTTTATGGTCACTGCACCTCTTTTAGTTCAGGGGATTAAGGTTGATGTCCCAGAAACAAAAACTGTACGTACATTAAAAAAAGGAAGAGATAAAATTATCATAACTATAGATAAAGATAAAAATATATTTATAGATAAATATAAATTAGAAATTGATAAATTAACCAACTATTTGAAAAAAATAGTTTTAAATAAAGACCAAATGGTCTTTTTAAAAGCAGATAAAAATATCCCATATGGTTTTATTGTGAAAATAATGGGGTATATTAAAGATGCCGGAATAGAAAAACTTGGTATAATTGCAGAGCCTGAAACTAAAAATAACAAATAATGCGTTTTATAAGCTTACTATGTTCACTCATCCTACATATAGCAATTATTTATATTGCCACATTTATTACACAAAACCGGCTTAAAGTTGATTTAGGTAAGACTCACACGTATAAAATAAATATTATTAAACTTCAGCCCCGAAAAGAAACAAAGACCAAAAAATTTTATATTAACAAAAAGAAGGTAAAATTTATTAAAAAGAAATCATTTGTTAATACATCAAAAAAAAATATAGTTAAAATTCCTTTAAAGAGAAAAAAAAGGCTTAAAAAACGACCTTCTAAAATAGATATAAAAAAACAACAAGAAAGATTAGTAAAAAGTGCTCTAAAAGATATCTTAAGCTCCTTAAAGGAAGAGGAAAAGAAAGAAAGAATTATTGAAAAGGAAATAAAGTCAATTTCTAAAGATGTAAATCAACAAGAAGATATAACCACAGAAGAAAGTGAAGACACCGTTGAAAAATATAAGGCAATTGCAGAGATAAAAATAAAAGATAATTGGAGGTATCCAGTTAAACAGCCCAATTTGTCTGCAGAGGTAGAGATAGAAGTTGATAAAAATGGTAATATATTAAAGACAAGATTTATAAAATCATCTGGAAATTCTATATTTGACAATTCTGTGTTAAGGGCAATAAAAGAAACAGAAAAATTGGATGCCCCTCCTGTGACTTTTATGAGGAAAAATAAGATAATTGTAATCAGGATTACATTTGGAAGAGAAGGAAAGAAATGAAGAGAATAGGGACAATCTTTCTTATAATTTATTTGTGTATATTTATAACAAATAGGACATACGCTCAAAATAGGGTGCTACATTTAAACATTTATGAGCCAGGACAACCAAAATTAAATATCACTGTAATTCCACCTATTTTTTTGGGTAAACAGACAGATTACACGAATGCAACAAAGGAAATCATAGATAAATTTTATACAGTATTCTTAAACAACTTATCATATTTACCTTTTTTAAATGTAATAGATGCAAATGAAATCATTGGTGGCATAAATATAAATGGAGTTACTCTAAATAAAATAGATTTTGGTAAATTTATCCTAAACAAAATAGATCTTCTTATTACAATTGGATGGAATATTGTTGAAAATAGGAACCTGAAAATCGAGATAAGATGCTTTGATGTATACACACCTTCCCTTTTTCTGGGAAAAGGATATATATTAAATAAGGATGAGCAAACATATCTTGCTGCAAACAAGTTTTGCGGACTTTTTATGAAAAAATTAACAGGAAAATCAGGGTTTTTTAATTCCAAGATTGCATATGTGAAAAAACTTGAAGATGGCTCAAAAAATATATTTATCTCAACACCCCAGGGATATTTTCAAAAACAGATTACTTTTTTTAAAGGAATTGTTTTGTCTCCAGCCTGGTCCTGGGACGGTAAAAAACTGGCTTTTACATATTTGTCAAATGGACACCATAAATTACTGCTATGGTCAATAGATGGAACATTAAAAGACATATTCATACCAGGAAACACAATAATTTCACCGAGTTTTACGCCCAATGGCAGAATCTGTGTGAGTTCAGATATGAAGGGAAATCCAGATATATATTTACTAGATGAACATTTCAAAGTAGAAAAGGCTCTAGTGAACTCTTGGGCAATTGATATCTCACCTAGTTTTGATAGAAGTGGTCAAAAAATGGTATATGTATCCAGTATTTATGGAAATCCTAATATATTCCTCTATGATTTTAAGGCAAAGAAAACTATCAGAATAAGCTATATGGGTAAATACAACACCAATCCCTGTATAAGCGATGACGGCAAATATGTAGTCTACTCAACCCTAACAGAATCAGGACATAGAATTGTTTTATGTGATCTGGATACATTAGAAGAAAAACTAATTACAAATGGACCAAAAAATGACGAACATCCTGTATTTGGTCCTGATGGATATTTTATAGCATTTACATCAAACAGGACAGGAATTTATAAAATTTACATAACAACAAAGGACGCAACCCTTCCAAGGGTAGTAAATACAGGAAATGGGGAAGCTACATCTGTAGCATGGAGTAAAACACCTTTTTGAATTTATAAGGAGGGAGTTTATGTTGAAGAAAGTATGTTTTCACTTGATTGGACTACTAATTATAGGATTTTTAATGGTTGGATGTGCAAAGAAAAAAATTACAAGTTACCCTCAAGCAAATACTCAGGAGACAAAAAACACAACTCTAACACAAGAGGATCTGACAAAAAAAACTACCAATAATATGAAAGCTGGAGTGACCCAAAATGGTAAAATAGATGAGTATACTGTTAATTCACAGGAATTAAATTCTGAAAATGTAACAAGTACATCAAAAAAAATTGTTTTACCAGAAAATGACAAAAAGGAACTTAAAAGGATGATTCACTTTGCATTTGACTCCTATGAATTAAATAGTGAAGCAAAGGATATTCTCAAAAAAAAGGCTGAGGTGCTCTTAAAATATCCCTCAATTAAATTGATTATTGAAGGCCATTGTGACGAAAGGGGAACAGAGGAATATAACCTTGCACTTGGTGAAAGACGGGCAAGGGCAGCTTATGAGTATTTGATCTTACTGGGTATTGAAGCAGATCGTTTGAGTATAGTTAGTTATGGGGAAGAAAGGCCACTTGACCCCAGGCATAATGAAGAGGCATGGGCCAAAAACAGACGAGATGAATTTAAAATTATTTATTAATTAAGGGGGGGTATATGCCTATATTTGAATTTAAATGCTTAAAATGTGAACATATGCAAGAAATTATAGTAACCAGCTCGACCCAGCAAATAGATATAAAGTGTGAGAAATGTGGTAGTAAAGATATGCAAAGGGTAATTAGCCGCACATCTTATATAATGGGATCAGATGGTAGTAGTAGAATTACTTCCACTACAAAACAGTGTGGTCCTCAAAATAGCTGTACCACATATGAAATTCCGGGTTGTTCATAATAACCATGGACTAGGAGTTACAAAAAATGAATATCAAAAACTATTTTTTTGCACTGTTATTATCATTTTCTTTCTATGGATGCGCTATATTATGGTTTGGAGCAGGAGCTGGAATAGGTATTACAGGATATAAATACCTTAATGGACAACTAGAATTTACCTGTAGTAATTCAATGGACCAAGTTTATAAAGCAACAAAGCTTGCATTTAAATCACTAAAAATAGAATTGTTATCAGAATATAGAGACGCACTTGAGGCTAAAATCACAGGTATAAGAGGTAATGGTGATAAAGTAAAAGTAAAACTTAAAAACATAGAAAATAATAATACATGGGTTGGAATAAGAGTAGGGTTGTTGGGAGACAGAGAAGTATCAAATATATTAAGAAATAAGATATTATTTTTCCTAAAAAACTAAAAAATTCGGTAAAGAAGGTGCTATGATAGAGGTAAAGGACTTAAGCAAATACTATAATAATTTCTTAGCGCTAGATAAAATTAGTTTTCAGGTGTCGAATGGAGAAATAGTAGGACTCTTGGGACCCAATGGAGCGGGAAAGACAACGACCCTTAGATTACTTACTGGATATTTAGAACCCAGCTCAGGTTCTATTAAAGTTAAAGGCTACAAAGTGCCAGATGATTATGTGGAGATTAAATCAACTATGGGTTATCTACCTGAATCTGTGCCAATTTACAAAAATTTAATGGTTTATGAATACCTTACATTTGTTGGATCTCTTAGGGGAATAGAGAAAAAACAACTCATAAAACAAATAAAAACAGTTGCAACCCGTTGTCAGATTAAGGAAATCCTAGATAAGGATATAGGGGAGCTATCAAAGGGACTTTTGCAGAGGGTGGGTATTGCAAGTGTTCTTATTCACGATCCAGAAGTCTTGATTTTGGATGAGCCCACAACAGGTCTGGATCCAAATCAAATATTGGAAATAAGAGATCTCATAAAAGAAATTGGAACAAAAAAAACCATTATATTATCAAGTCATATCTTAAGCGAAGTTGAAGCAACTTGTAGCAGGGTTATTATTATAAATAAGGGTAAAATAGTGGCAGATGGGTCCCCAGCTGAACTTAAAGATATGTATCTAGGAAAAACAATAATAGGCCTCTCACTCAAAAATGCAAATTTTGAGGAGGTACAAAGTAATTTTCAAGAAATAGAAGAAGTTACAGACATTAATTTAATTGGAGAGAAAGACTCTACGTTAGATTTGGAGCTGGTTTTGAAAAGCGACGTTAGAGAACAAATTTATAATGTCATAAAGGAAAGAGACTGGACAATACTTGAGTTCTATAAAAAACAGACATCCCTTGAGAAAATATTTAAAGAGATCACCACGGAGAACTAGTATGCGCAGGATAATATCAATATGTAGCAAAGATCTAAAAGACTATTTTTATTCACCAATTGCATATATAATAATTTCAATTTTCATTCTAATAACTGGTTGGTTTTTCTTCTCAACTTTTTTTATAATAAATCAGGCCTCTCTCAGGGACTTTTTTGAACTGCTACCAATTACAATGTCCTTTATTGTCCCGGCTATTACCATGAAAAGCTTTTCAGAAGAATTTAACATAGGATCATATGAGATATTGGTTACTTTTCCTGTAAAATTGATCCATATAATCCTGGGAAAATTTTTATCTATATGTGTTTTTATCATGTTTATGTTAATCCCAACCCTGTTTTTTCCAATTAGTATAAGTTTTGTTGGAAAATTGGACTGGGGACCAATAGTCTGTGGATATATTGGTGGTTTTTTACTTGGAATAAGTTATGGCTCCATAGGAATTTTTGCATCTTCTCTCACAAAAAACCAAATAAATTCCTTTATTGTGGGAACATTGATATGTCTTTTACTGAGTCTTCTGGACAAACTCCTATTCTTTATGCCAGAGACAATTATTACAGTTGCCAATTATTTGTCATCTAATTTTCACTTTCAGAATTTTTCAAAGGGTATATTTGATTTAAGGGATATTGTATATTTCTTAAGTATCATTTTCGTATTTTTGTATGCAACAAATATTTCACTTTCATATAGGAAATAGATAAAGTAGGAGTCTGTCTATGGTAGAAAAATATATTAAATTCACTCTCTATATAATAATAGTAATTTTAATAAATATGGTTTCTCAAGATCACTTTTTTAAATTTGATACCACTAAGACAAAAATGTATTCACTTTCCCAAAAAAGCATAAAAGTTGTATCTAATCTTAACGAACCTCTCACCATAAAATGTTTCTTTAGTAAAGATTTGCCTCCACCATATAATGTAATTAGAAAATATTTAAAGGATTTACTTGATGAATATAGTAGCTATTCAAATAACAATTTTAATTATGAATTTTTAGACCCAAAAAATAAAAATTTCCAAAAAATCGCATCTGAATATGGAATAACACCTGTTCAAGTACAGGTAATAAAAAAAGATGAATTAAAATATCAGAGTGTTTACATGGGAATAGTATTAATACATGGAGATGCCATAGAAAAAATACCAGTAATTAATACAACTAATAGGCTTGAATATTTGTTGACCTCTTCCATGGAAAAACTAGTAAATAAAGTTAGTTATCTTTTGGCACTTAAGGGACATATAACGGTCAATTTGTATCTATCTAAGAATCTTTTTAAGATAGCTCCATATTTAGGAATAAAAGATTTACCTAATTATCCAATTAAACTTAAACAATTGATTTCTGATTTAAATAAAAAATATTACAATAAATTAGCATATAATTTTATAGATTTAAATATATCTCCTTCCAATGAAAAAAACTTAAATAAAATGGGAATTCAGATCTTAAAGTGGCCAAGACTAAAAGAAGTTAATCTTGATTCTGGCCAGGGAGGGCTAGGATTAGTGCTACAGTACAGAGATGAAAAAATTCCAGTAGTACTACTTAGAGTTGTAAATCTTCCAATAATTGGGACTCAATATATTTTAACCCAGGTAGATGACTTAAAAGAAATTTTAGATACTTCTATTCAGTCATTGTTGCATATTAACCAGTCCATAGGATATCTTACCAGCCACGATACATTACCCCTATACAGCAGTCCTTTTGGACAAGTGTCATCTGCAAATAATTTTAGGAAATTAATTTCAGAATGTTATGACATAAAGGAAATTGACTTAAGTAAAAACATACCTTTAAATCTAAAAACACTTATAATCGCAGGACCTAAAAAGAAATTCACAGATTATGAATTATTCTTAATAGACCAGGCCCTCATGAGAGGAACCAATCTCGCAATATTTTTAGATGAGTTTAAACAGTTACCAGGAAGGCAATCAATGCTAATTAGAAATGAAACTGGAATTGAAAAGCTCCTTAAACACTATGGAATAGAGATAAGACCATCCATTGTAATGGATAAAAACTGCTTTAAACAAAGACTTCCAAGGGAGCAAGGTGGAGGTGCAAGACCTATTTATTTTGCTCCTATAATTAAATCCACAAATATTAACCACAAATTAAAATATCTTCAAAATATAAATGGACTCGTTATGCTAAAAAATTCACCCATTGATCTAAGAAAAAATTTTCCAAAGAAACTAAAAGCCAATTTGCTTTTTACAACTTCAAATTCTTCATGGGAAGTAAAAAATATTCAAACACTAAATCCATTATATATATACCCGCCTAAAAAAGACAAAATGCATAAATATCCCCTTGCATATTTAATAGAAGGTGAATTTGAGAGCTACTTTAAAGATAAACCTATACCTACAAAGGAAACAGATGATAAAAAGAAAGATAGTAAAAAGAATAAAGTAAATAAAAATAAAATTGAGAACGTAGTCACTGAAGGTACTAAAATAAATAAAGGCAGAGGTAAGATATTTTTAATTGGTTCATCAGATATTTTGACAGATTCAGTAGTAGATACACAAGGAGATACTCCCAATTCCATATTTGTAATGAACATAATAGATGTTTTAAATGATAAAATAGACAGGGCTATATTACGGTCTAAGACTGAAGAATTTAATCCATTAATTGAGACGTCAGAAACTATAAAAACACAAATAAAGGTATTTAATATCCTCATACTTCCAATAATTATAATTTGCTGTGGATTTCTAGTAAATATACTCAGAATTAGAAAAAGAAAAAAAATAAAGCAGTTATTTGCTTAAAAAAGGAGATCCACATATGAAGAAATATATAGAATATATTGTACTAATATCAATTATATTGGTTCTAAGTACTATACTGTATTTAGATAAAAGCAATAAAATTCATTATAAATTACCGTCTATTCCAAAAATAGAAAAAAAGGATATTAATAAGGTAGTGCTTAGTAAAGGAAAAAATAAACCAATAGTACTGACTTTAAAAAAAGATGTTTGGATTATAAACAATAATCCCAAATACAAGGCGGATTCGAAAAAAATTGAATTTATTTTAAATGATATATCAAAGTTAAAATTAATGTCTATGGTCTCCAGGGGAGAAGATTATAGAAGATATTCACTTGATGATAAAAATAAGATACAGATATGTGCATGGTCAAAGTCCAAACAACCATTTTGTTTTAGTATAGGAAAACTATCACCTAATTATAGCTCAACCTATGTAAAATTAGATAAAAACCCTGCTATATATCTAGCACAAGGAAATTTAAGGTTAACATTTGACACAGATCTGGATGAGTTACGTGATAAACATATACTTGCATTTAATGTAAAAGAAATAGATCAAATAAAAATAAATTTTAAAGGCACAAGTGTTACTATAGAGAAAGATAACGGCAAATGGACATCAAAGGAAAAAATTAGGGATAGCAATGTAAATGAGTTGCTTCAAAAACTTCAGACAATTGAATGTGAATCCTTTTTAAAAGACCATAAAAATGAGCAAATAGGGAAAAATTACCTTAAGATAGAATTGATTACTAATTCTAGCACACATTTTTTAAGACTACAAAAGATAAAAGATAAAAATACAAATAAATTTATTGGATACTCCAGTAATTTGCCTGAGAAATTCATCTTAAGTGAATATGTAGTAAAAGATTTGGAAGGGATTCTGGAAAAAATTCTCAATAAAGAGAATAGATGAGCTAACAAAACCCCTAATACAATTTGAGCCTGTAACATTATTTGTGTAAATACGCATTATGTTTAAGTTAGGATTTAGAGCAAATTAATTCTATCCTCAAAATAAATATAGAGCTGAAATAGATTTTTGACCGACTCCTTATTATATTATTGGTAATTTGTGATAAGATAACCTGAAAAAAATGAAAGTCCTGTCATTGTATTCCATACCACATTCACGATGTATTTTTTCATAATGATTCCCTGTCTAAAAGGGGCCATAGGCCCCATATTTTAACCTTTTACTTATTGGGTTAAGCTGATTTTTGGGTTGTAATTTGATATAAAACCATTTTTGTCTGCAACTCCAATTAAAAATACTGTCCCACCTGGGAAATGGCCATTGTTTGTGGACCCCCATTCTGCATGATCATGCACTGCCCACCATCCCCTAATCTTGGGCCTTAAAATCAAATCTATAGTCTGCCCTGGAAAGCTCGGAACAGTATTGAGATAATAGGGAGAACTCAAGGTGTTTCCATCAATGGCAACTACAAGGACCTGCATCCCATGAAAATGGAAATAATGAGCCACATTCCCTGCATTAACAAATCTAAGTCTTACAGTTTCTCCAATTTTTGTCTTAATGGGATCAATTAAAGGATAAGCATGGCCATTAATCATATGGTACTTATAAGATGGCTTTTTTATTCCCTTTAAATAAGGAGATTTATATCCTCTTTTAATTGCACTTTTATACTCATCTACACTTGTAAATACTTTTTCTTCTTTTCCCATTTTTTCTTCTTTACTATGCATTTTCACCATCATGTTTAACATCTTCTCCTGCCACACAGGATCCACACTGTCCACAATCATTAATATATCTTGTTTAACATTATATCTTTAAGACCATGCCAGTGGATTGTATGTGGAAGTGGAGTTTTATTTATTACTTTTACTTCAACTATATCTCCCTCTTCAACATCAATTAGTGGTCCAGGAATTTGATTATTAATTAACAAAGATTTAATTTGAACATCAGGCAATAAACTCCACTTTCCAATGGTTATATTAAATGTATATCTATGTACCTTAGCTATACCAAGTGAACAGCTATATATTAATCCAATTAAAGCAAATATAATAATTTTTTTCATAAAAAATCTCCTTTATTCATGAAGTGTGATTAACTTCTAACTCTCAAAAATCTGGCATTTATTGCTACAATCACTGTACTCAAGGACATAAGTACAGCACCTATAGCGGGACTCAACAATATCCCATACTTATACAATACACCTGCAGCTAAGGGAATTGCAAAGGCATTATATCCAGTTGCCCAAATTAGATTTTGAATCATCTGACTTGATCATTGATAGTTTTAAATACAGGTTTAGATTCTCCAGTGATCATTGATTCATTTACTGAAGTTTCCCCTTTAACTACAATCCCATCTACAGGAATCTTTTCCCCAGGCTTAACCAATACCTGATCTCCTGGATTTAACTCCTCTATTGGAACATCCAAAATCTTACCATTCTCATCCACCTTGTGGGCATCTGTGGGAAGTAATTTGGCAAGCTCTTCTAAGGCCATTGACGCGCCCATAACTGACTTCATTTCTATCCAATGTCCAAGGAGCATAATATCTATAAGTGTAGCCAATTCCCAGAAAAAGAATTTTCCAGATAACCCAAAAACCACCACAGTGCTATAGAGATATGCAACCAAAATAGCCAGGGCTATAAGGGTCATCATCCCGGGAAGTCGCTTTTTAAATTCATCCACCATGCCCTTTAAAAAAGGATATCCACCATAAAAAAACACCAATGTTGAGAGAACCCACAATAAGATAACTCTGCCTGGAAATTTAAGGATCTCGCCTAGACCCAAAATTTTTTGAATCATAGGTGAAAGTAACAATATAGGTATTGTGAGTATCAAGGAAATCCAGAATCTTTTACGAAAGTCCTCTACCATATGGGCGTGATGATGGTGATGCAATGCCTTATCATCCATGACCATTTCCATGGTTATGCGTCTTTCCCATATCATGATGGACATGAGACAAATGGGATGTGTGGTTATGATCCCCTGGCAACTCTATACTATCATGATGAGTATGCTCATGATTTTCATGGTCCATATGGGTAGAGTGCATCTCAACTGGCTGGTGTTCTTGCATCTTTTGTGTATTGTTATCGTCCTGTTCATGTTGGTCATGGTGTGTCATCTCCCCCCCATTTTTTAAAATTGTGTGAAAATTCATGAAAACAACTTAACCTTCCTGGCCAGTTAAGATTTTTTTCATCTTTAGATATTCTTCTTCAGTAATTTCTCCCCGCGCAAATCTTTCTTTTAAAATTTTCATGGGATCAGCACTAGTTCCTGGGTCCTTATTTGTTGTTGATTTGATTAATCTTATAACAAAATAAATCAATAAAATAAAAATAATTAACCAGAAAAACATAAACATAAAGCCTCCATGAAAAGAGTTGTTCCCAAACATTGGCATGAAATTGTGTCCCCACATAATTAACTCCTATTTATACAGGTTGATACCCTGCATCTTTTATGGCCTTTTTCAATTTTTCAACATCCACCACATCCTCATCATATTCAACTTCTGCATTCTTGTTTTCTAAGCTAACAACTGCTTCTTTTACACCATCTAATGTCTTTAATGCCTTTTCCACAGCCATTTTACAATGATTACAGCTCATTCCTTCAACACCTATAACTAACTTTGCCATGTTATATCTCCTTTTTAAAATTGGTTTAAAGTTACAAATCTATTTTTTAAACTTACTCTTCCACCTCTTAAGTCTTAAGGCATTTGTTACCACAGATACTGAGCTAAAGGCCATAGCAGAACCTGCTATAATGGGATTTAGATATCCTGATGCTGCAATGGGGATACCTATTATATTGTATATCAATGCCCAAAAGAGATTTTGCTTAATATTTTTCATAGTTGCCTTACTGAGCATAATAGCATCTATTATGTTTCTCAAATCATCTTTTATTAAAATAACATCTGCTGTTTCTACTGCTACATCTGTACCTGACCCTATGGCAATACCAATATCTGCAGATGCAAGGGCTGGTGCATCATTTATCCCATCTCCCACCATGGATACAATAAATCCTCTATCTTTTAATTCCTTAACTTTAGATGCCTTCATATTGGGCATTACCTCTGCAAATACATTTTCAATCCCAAGCAAAGATGCTATGGCGTTTGCAGTTGTGGTATTGTCCCCAGTTAATAGATACACAGATATATTAAATTGTTTTAATGCTGAAATAGTCTCCTTGGCATGATCTTTTAAGGTATCTGCCAGTGAAATCATACCAATTAGGGTATTATCTTCAGCCACAAAGAATGTGGTTTTTCCCTGTTTATCCAACTCAAATTTTTTCCTTTTGGATTCATCAGAAATGTTTACTCCATATTGGGAAATTAACTTATCATTTCCAACCAGGACCATCTTGGAACCAATTTTGGCAATAACTCCAAGGCCTTTTTCCACCTTAAACTCCTCAGGGTCCAAAATATCTATCCCCTCACCCACTGCCCTGGCCACTATTGCCTTTCCAAGTGGGTGCTCACTCATTTTTTCTGCTGACGCCACCACTTTTAAAAGATAGGTCTCATCCACTCCATTTAGGCAAATTATATCTGTTACCTGGAAATTTCCTTTTGTGAGTGTACCTGTTTTGTCAAATACCATTGCATTTGTTTTATGAAAAGTCTCCAAATATTCCCCACCTTTAAATAATATACCATTTTCAGCACCTTTACCTGTACCAACCATAATGGAAGTTGGGGTAGCAAGGCCAAGTGCACATGGACATGCAATCACCAATACTGAGACAAAATTTAAAATTGCAGTTGATATATTATATGGCTCAATGAAAAAATACCACACCAAAAAGGTAACAGAGGCAATCGCAATAACAGTAGGCACAAAATAGCCTGAAACCACGTCTGCAAACCTCTGGATGGGAGCCTTTGATGTCTGTGCCTCTTCTACTATTTTTATAACCTGGGATAAAAAGGTGTCTTCACCAGTCTTTGTGACCTCAATCTTTAAAAAACCAGATTGATTTACAGTGGCTCCAATTACTTCGTCTCCAACATTTTTGCTTATGGGAAGACTTTCCCCTGTAACCATGGATTCATCCACATAAGATTCACCTTCTACTACCCTGCCATCTAAAGGTATCTTCTCCCCAGGCCTCACCACAATTATGTCTTTGACCTTAACTCCCTCAACAAGTACCTCTATCTCTTTTCCGTCCTTAATTAATCTAGCAGTTACAGGTCTTAGCTCCATGAGTTTTTTTATTGCTGATGAGGTCTTTGACTTTGCTACTGCTTCCAAATATTTTCCAAGTAGTATCAGGGTAATCAAGATAGCTGATGTCTCAAAATATAGATGTCCCCCTGTAAATACATTATAAATGGACAGGCCATAAGCAGCAGTGGTACCCATTGCAACCAGGACATCCATATTAGCTGATCTGTCTTTGAGACTTAAATATGCGCCCTTATAAAATTGAAGCCCAGGATAAAATTGAACTATTGTGGCAAGGAGTGCCTGGATAAAAGGATTTAGATGAAAAAACATGCTAACTAATAGGGGTGCAGAAAATATCGCAGATATTATAAGAAGTCTTCTCTTCTTTATAAGCTCTTCATCTCTCTCCTGTAGAGCTTTATCCCCTTCTTTAATCCTTGCACCATACCCAGTATCTTCTATTATTTTTATTATCTCACTTGTATTTGTAATTGTGTCTAAGAAGTTTATTTTTGCTGTTTCAGCAACTAGATTCACAGAGGCATCTATTATACCTGGCGAGCTTTTTAACTTTTTCTCAATCCTACTTGCACAGGCAGCACAGCTCATCCCTGAAATAGTGAGCTCCACTTGAGAGACCTTCAAAGAATAACCTGTGTTTTCTATAACCTCTTTTAAGCCAAATAAGTCTATTTTCTCTGAATCAAATTCAACACTTGCCTTTTCTAAGGCAAAATTAATATTTGCTGAAGATACACCTGTTGCCTTTTTGAGATTTTTTTCAATTCTAGTAGCACAAGCCGCACAACTCATACCGTGGATAGGTAACACAACCTTTTTTTTCATAAATTTCTCACCTCTTTATGTTTAACCTCTTATATAATTTTTTTACAAATCTTGTGACTTTAATTAATATTTATTATATAATTTTAACAACAATTGCGGTTATATTGTCTTCCCCACTATGAGATAAAGCAGAATTTATGAGTGCAGAACATATATTGGGTAGCTCATTTTGCATCATTATATTTTTGATATCTTTGTTACAAACAACATCATGTAATCCATCGGTGCTGAGCAAAAATGTATCATTTTGTCTCAAGTTAAATGTAACTGTATGGACGAATTCATAGCCGCCAGCTCCTATTGCCTGGGTCAGAACATGTCTATATGAGTTTAATTTGGGGTTGTTATGTTTAAATTTCCCAGTTTTTATTAGTTCTTCTACAAGTGTATCATCAACAGTTAATTGAGACAAATCTGTCTCTCTTAACCTATAGATACGACTATCGCCAACATGTGCTATTATTCCTGTTTTTTTTGTTAAAACCAGGGCAGATAAGGTGGTGCCAAATCCCACACATTCTAGATGTTCCTTTTCATGGCTTTCAAGTGCCCTTTTTACAATATCAAATGACCAGAGGAGTCTATTTTTTAAAAACTTTGGGTTAATATAAAAGAGGAGTTGCTCCCACAAAGCTGGTGAACTATAGTAGGCAGTCTCTAACATCTCACATGCAAGACCACTTGCCACCTCACCAGCAGGATGACCTCCCATACCATCTGCTACTGCAAACAAAAGACCAAAAAGGCGTGTATTGTATTTATTATTTTGTGCTGGAATAATATAGCTATCTTCGTTTTTTTTTTCTGTTCAAACCAATGTTGGTCTCAACACAATATTCTACTTTTGATGTATAATAATTACTCATTGTTATAATCTAATTTTTAGATGTGATTTTATTTTTTAGTTGCCTTAATTACAGTCCTGAATCCAATATCTTCAAAGGCTTCCCATGGGTTGCGGGGAAGGTGAGACATATTTGATCCAAGTATTAGGTACTGATCTTTAAATAATCCCCACTCACCAATATCTGCACCAATCCCCCGTATCCCAAAATTGTTGGGATAGTAATTTAAAACTGGAATGGGATAGTAACTTTGTTCAATCTGAGGTGTTGTTCCAGGGATTTTTGGGGACTTACTACCTTTTAAATACACATAAATCCACTGTAATGCTGAAGGGAGCTCTCTTCCGTAAAATCTTGCATATGCAGATGCTCCATATGCAGTAACTCTAATTACAGGACATGAAGCATGAGAAGGGTTATTAATAAGAAAACGTCCGCTTCTATATGTTATAGGCTCATATCCTTCCAATGCTTCTCCTAAAAAAAGCCATATCTTCCCATCCCCCTTAACAATATTACCCTCTACCTTAATCCTGTTTAAAATCTGATTTAGAAACTCCACATATTGATGATTGGTAACAAGTGTCTCATCCATATAGAAATCGTCAATTTTTACTTTTTTTTGCGAAGATAGGTCAAAATTATCCGGCAATATGAACTCACCTCCTTTGATAAATATAAGCCTGGACCCATCCTTTGCCTTTATAAAATTGTGTGATGTCTTTACAGGTGAGGGATTTATGGCCTGTGTATTGTGGTGTGCTTCTTTTAACGTCTCCCTATTTTTTGTAACCATAAAATATGACAGGACGCCAATTACCACTGTAAGTGAAAAAACCAATATCCATAGTGGCCATTTTAATCTGTTAGTTAGACCTTGGTCTCCTCTAGGTGAGTCTGCATCTTTTATATCCAGGGCCTTTAAAATACCATCTTTTAGTTCTTTTACAGATGAAAATCTCTGCTCTTTATCCTCTGCAGTTGCCTTTTGAATTATCCTGTCCATCTCTTCAAAAAATAACGATCCTGTTTCCTTTAGTTTTGCCTGCCTAAAGGGAATGGTATTTGGGGCCATTTCCCCTTCTATTGCTTCATATAAAATCTTTCCAAGGGCATATATATCAGTTCTCTCGTCTATCCTCTTAAAGTCCATAAATTGTTCATGGGAAAGATAAATAGGAGTTCCTTTCATTTCACAGGATTGGGTTATGGGCTGGAGTTTGTGGGACCTTGCAAGTCCAAAATCAGCTATCTTTGGGATGTCTTTGTCTATTAGGATATTTTCTGGCTTTATATCCCTGTGTATAATACCTGCATCGTGCAGAGCAGATAGTCCATCTAATACGGGAATAAAATATTTTTTTAACCACTCTCTGGTTAAATCCTCTTCAGGAAAAAATCCCTCTTCTGACATGGTGTGCCTTAGAGTCCTGCCTGGAATATATTCCATGGCAATATATTCCATGAGCATTGTCTTTTCTGAATCTTCAATGGAAAAAGAACCATAATCATAGATGGAAATTATATTAGGGTGATTTACCTGTGCCATTGCCTGGACTTCGTTTCTAAAGCGCTGCAGTCCAGTTGCATATTCTTCTGAATTATCTTCCAGGCTAAGGAGCCATTCCTTTGAAATTACTTTAATGGCAACATCTCTTTTTAAATCCAGCTGATGCGCCCTATAGATTTCTCCCATACCCCCTTTTGCTATAAATTCCAATATTACCCATTTTTCATTGATAATAGTGCCAATATCCAGGGTTATATTTTTTTTGTCTTCCATTTGTGCAACCTTAAAATTTAAATTAGTAAAGGGGGATTAATCCCCCTTTTTCCACTTTACCACCAATTACCTCTCATCATCATACCATTGCCCCTCCACATATAAGGGCATGGATCAGGAAGGTTGTATTTGAATGCTATATTTTGTAGCTTTTCTTCTAATCTTGTTATTTCTCTTGCCAATTTCCCAACCCTTTTGGGATCAGGATTTCTCATTTGATATAAAGCTCCAAGTTCTGCCCTTTTGGCGTTCAACTCTTCAATAATGGGCCTCGCCTCTTTTAAAAAGGTTTGATAATTTTGAAATCCTGGGCTCCCTGGCATCATGTACCCATGCATCATCATACCCCTTCCCATATAGCCTCCTCTCATGCCAGGCCCCATCATTCCATATCCCATCATGCCTCCTCTCATCATACCCCTATTCATCATGCCATGACCTGGATAATTATTGGGGTTTTGAGTAGTTGGTTGGGAAATAGCCAGGGCGGCAAAGCCCAACAAAAACATACATGCTCCAAGTAAAATTAACCTTTTCATAAAAAAACCTCCATTTAAAAATTATTTGTTTTAAAAACCCTTACCCTTAGTTGAAATTAGTAAGGAGAAGGGGGAAATCCCCCCTTTCAAACTAGTATCCATAAGGTCCCCATCCCCACGGGCATCCATAATATGGATAAGGTGCTACGCCATATCCATTGGTGGCCACATTTGCACTATTTAACGCATTATAAAGATCTTTTAGTTCATTTTGTAACCTGGCTATTTTTTGAGTATCTGGATTTTTTTGAGCAAATATAACACTTAACTCTGCCTGTTTTTCACTAATTTGCTTTTTTATGGCATCCACATTTACGTTTGTAGCATGAGCCTGAGGAGCTACATAAGTGTTATACCCCGGTGCATAAGCGTGATACATTGGACACCAACCAAAGGCCAGAGAACCTACTAACAATACTCCTGCCACCCCTAAAATGATTCCTGTTAATTTCTTCATAATAAAACCTCCTTTGTTTATTTTTTTTTGTCTGTTGTTTATGTTTGTTCAAGGAGTATGCCAGAACTAACGATAAATTTTATCTTGCTGAAATTAAAAGAAAAATTGGAGATGGTTCTGTAGGTCTTTTTGGGGAAGTCTCTAACTTTGAAAAAAGTGTGGTTAAATTACCCATTTACATAATGTAGCAAAGGTATGTCCTGTTGACAAAATACCCACATCCTTATATCCCCTTTAAAAGGTTTAGTTTATAAAAAGATTGAGAATTGACCATGTATGGCGACTTATGATAAGGAGTAAAAATATTTTACACATATTATGTGTAGGTTAGATATAAATATGGAGGTTTATAAGTGCCTAATATTACTATTTCCATCCCTGATCATTTACTGGAAAAGGCCAGGAGATATGCTGCTGAAAGAGGAACATCTGTAAATAAGTTGATAAGGGAATATCTGGAGGAATTGGTAGGTCTTAATACTAGTCAACTAAAAGCTGTTTTAAATGAGCTCATGGAGTTATCAGACACATATAAAGGAAGGCTGGATGAATGGGACAGGGAAGACCTTTATGAAGAGCGGATATAGGGCCTTTTTTGACACCAACATTTTAGTTTATCTCCATGATGAGGGGAGTCCTGAAAAGAGGTCTATTGCAAAGGAACTTGTTTCAATGTGGTTTCCTACGGGAAAGATGGTGGTGTCCACGCAAGTTTATCAGGAACTCTATGTGGTATTGACAAAAAAACTAAGACCTCCCCTTAGCAGTCACATAGCTTTAGAGGAACTCAAGAAACTGAACCTGGGTGTAAGAACAGTAGTTATAATTCCCCCTCTTATCTTTGAAGCTATAACCATTCAGAAAGAAAACAAAATTTCCTTTTGGGATGCCCTTATTGTTTCAGCAGCTATTTATGGAAGATGTAAAGTGATTTTTACAGAAGATCTAAATCATGGCCAGATTATTAAGGGAGTAAAGATAGAAAATCCCTTTTTAGATTGAAGTTTTCTCAAGCTGAGATGTAACTCAGGTTGTCCCCTTAAGATCTGTAATTTTTTAGAAATCCAGCCGCCTGTAAATCCATAATTTGATTAAGAGCTTTTTGTTATTTTAAAAAGTGTGGTCAAATTACCCATTTTTATAAAGTGGCAAAGACATATCCTGTTGACAAAATACCCACCCGCTTATATGCCCTTTAAAAGGCATAAGAAATATTAAAGGAACATCAATGGAACTTAAGAAGATCAAACGCACCATAAAATCGCCCATTGGTCTATCTCCCTGGCTTATTATCGGGTGTGCAGGGATATTATTAATAGTTGTCCTTGTTATGGCGTATGAGAATGTGGAGAGGGAAAAGAGATACATGTCTGAATTATTGACTGAGAAAGGGGCCGCAGTAATAAAAGCTGTTGAGGCAGGTACTCGCACAGGAATGATGGGAATGATGTGGAAATCCAGGGACATCCAATTGCTGATAGAAGAGATAGCTCATCTCACCAATGTGGTTTACATCCATGTGGTGAATTCAGATGGATTGGTTTTAGCAAGTAGTAACAAGGAACTTATTGGATCCATAGAAAAAAATCTCCTGCCCACGATATCAAGAAAAGAGCTGAAGAATGTGCACTGGAGATATATCACGAGAGAAGGCAGGCATGTTTTTGAGGTATATCAAATCGTTAGACCGTTATCCTTAAGGCGTAATCTATCCAGGTCCCAATGTATGATGGGGATGAGGCTCTGGCAGGGCAGATCCTTAAATACAACTAACTGGTGTTATCAATGGAGTAGAAAAAAGAGGATTATCCTGGTTGGTTTTGACCCCAAACCCTTTGAAGAGGCCAGAATGCAGGATATAAAAAATAGTATTATTATATCCTTTGTACTGGTTATACTTGGAATAGCAGGTGTTGTATCTCTGTTCTGGATGCAGGGCTATTATAGGACCAAAAAGTCACTGCAGGATACAACTGCCATAAAAGAGCAGCTTATGCTAAGTCTCCCTCTGGGTCTTATTGCCACTGACAATAATGATCAGATTGCCTTCTATAATACCATTGCAAAGCGTATCACGGGAATTGACCTGGATAAACTTTTGGGAAAGAAAATATCTGAAGTTATGCCCCATCAAATAAAAGAGATTATAGATGTGCTGGATAAGGGAAAGGTTATATTTGAGAAGGAGTTAGAATGTGAATTTACAGAAAAAAAAGTGGTGCCTGTAAGTGTTACAGCAACCAGGATAATCAATGAACAGGGGGAATTTATAGGATATGTTCTGCTTATTAGAGATTTAAGAGAAGTGCGTAAACTTCAGGAAGAGATCAGGCGCAAGGAAAAGCTTGCAGCCATTGGAAGTCTTGCTGCTGGTGTGGCCCATGAGATCAGAAATCCCTTAAGCTCAATAAAAGGTATTGCTACTTATTTTATTGGTAAATTTAGTAAACAAAGTAGTGAGAGGGAGATGGCCCAGGTGATGGTTGAAGAAGTTGAAAGACTAAACTGGGTAATAAATGAGCTACTTGAGTTTGCCAGGCCACCTAAATTGAATCTAAAGGACACAAACATCAATGAAGTGATAAGCCATTCATTAAAACTTATAGAACACGATGCAAAACACAAGAAAATAGACATTTCTTTTAAAAAAGGAGCTGATCCAATTGTTTTAAATATTGATCCTGATCGTTTAACACAGTGTTTTTTAAATCTTTTTTTAAATAGCATACAGGCCATGGATAACGGGGGTAGTTTTGAGATCTATTCTTCTATAAGTGGCCAAATGGTCAGAATTGAAATCAAAGACAATGGAAAAGGAATCTCTCCAGAGCATATTGAGAAGATATTTGATCCCTACTTTACCACAAAGCCACAGGGCACAGGGTTGGGACTGGCCATTGTGTATAAAATTATAGAGGCCCATGGAGGAGATGTCAGGGTGAGGAGCATTCCAGATAAAGGGTGTGTGTTTTCCATATTATTGCCATTTAAAAGAGCGTGAGGTGGTTATGGATCAAAGGTATTCAAATATATTGGTTGTTGACGACGATTTAAATCATTTAAAGACCCTTAAGACCATTATAAAGAGCTGGGGATATGAGGTGGAGACAGCAAAAGATGGGCAAGAAGCAGTTGAGATGGTGAGACAGAGGCCTTTTTCCTTAATACTTATGGATGTTCGTATGTCAAAGATGAGTGGAATAGATGCCCTAAAGGAAATAAAAAAATACAATCCCGCCATTCCCATAATAATTATGACTGCATATTCCTCTGTGGAATCAGCTGTTGAGGCATTAAAGGCAGGGGCATATGATTATTTAACAAAACCTCTGGATTTTGAGCTCCTTAAAATTACAATAGCCAAGGCATTGGAATATCTAGAACTAAAAAACGAGAATTTTAAGTTAAAATCTTTAAAAAAAGGTGAGTACAATTTTAATATTATTGGCAAGAGCAAGCCAATGCAGGATCTACTCAACATGGTGTCCATGGTTGCCCCCACTGAGGCTACAGTCTTAATTACTGGTGAGAGTGGCACAGGAAAGGAATTAATAGCAAGGGCTATTCACCATGGAAGTCCCAGAAAGGCAGGTCCACTGGTGATTGTAAATTGTGCAGCCTTAGCTGAGACCTTACTGGAATCAGAGCTTTTTGGACATGAAAAAGGGGCCTTTACAGGTGCTGATAAAAGGAGAGAAGGTAAATTTAAACAGGCTGACAAAGGCACTATTTTTTTAGATGAAATAGGCGAGACCTCCTTGGCAATGCAGGCAAAGCTCCTTAGGGTAATCCAGGAGAGAGAAATTCAACGGGTTGGAAGTGATGTAACAATTAAAGTAGATGTCAGGATAATAGCAGCCACTAATAGAGATTTAGAAGAAGAGGTGAAAAAAGGCAGGTTCAGGGAAGATCTATTTTATAGATTGAATGTTGTAACATTAAAAATACCACCCCTCAGAGAACGCAGAGAGGATATTCCCCTTCTGGCCCAGCATTTTCTCGAGAAATACGCAGCAAAATACAAAAAAAATATTAAAGGTTTTTCACCAATTGCAATGGATATGTTCCTGAAATACCCTTTTCCAGGAAATGTAAGAGAACTTGAAAACATAGTAGAAAGGGCAGTTATTTTACTTATGGGAGATTATATAACAGAAAAGGAACTACCCTCACAGCTAACAGAAAATTATATAAAAGACACAGATGCAATATCAATCACCCCTTCCATTATTCCAAATAGACCTTTAAAGGAGATTGAAAAAGAGGCTATTATAGCAACCCTTAACGCCTGTGGCGGTAATAAAAGCGAAGCTGCCAGGAGGCTAAAAATAAACCGCAAGACCCTTCATAAAAAATTAAAGGAATATGGGATAGAATAAAAAAGCTGGATAGAAATATTTTTAGGTTTTGTATAAAACAATACAGGTTAATGATTTCTATATAATAAAATTTCTATCTAGAGACCTGTATCCAATTGCTTCTGCCAGATGGTTTACTTCTATTTTTTCTTTTTTATCAAGATCTGCTATGGTCCTTGCTATGCGGAGCACCCTGGTATATGCCCTTGCAGAAAGTCCCAATTTTTCAACTGCATTTTGGAGGAATCCATGCTCTTTTTCCCCTAAATCACAAAATTCGTTTAGCCATTTGCCATAAAGTTTGCTATTTGTTGAAAAAGGAAGGTCCTTGTATCTTTTTTGCTGGATCTCTCTTGCCATGAGTATTCTTTCCCTCATTACCCTGGAAGATAGGCCGCTGGAAGTTTGTTTTAGGTCTTCATAGGGTACAGGTCCCACTTCAACGTGTAGGTCGATTCTATCCAAAAGTGGTCCTGATATTCTGGATTTATATCTCTGAATCTGGGTGGGAGTGCATATGCAGGTGTGTTTTTTGTCTCCAAAATAGCCACAAGGACATGGATTCATGGCAGCAACCAACATAAAGTCTGCTGGATATGTGAGGGACATAGTGGCCCTTGATATGGTAACCTTCCCATCTTCCAGGGGCTGGCGCAGGACTTCCAGGACGTGTTTTTTAAATTCAGGGAGTTCATCTAAAAAAAGGACCCCTTTATGGGCCAGGGATGTTTCCCCTGGTTTTGGGTATCTTCCTCCTCCAATTAGCCCTGCATCAGATATTGTGTGGTGCGGGGATCTAAAGGGGCGTTTTACAATCAATTCATTATTATCTAATAGACCCGCCACACTGTATATCCTAGTTACTTCCAGTGCTTCATCAAATTCCAGTGGTGGAAGGATTGTTGGAATCCTCTGGGCCAACATTGTCTTTCCACTGCCAGGTGGACCAATAAAGAGTATATTGTGTGAGCCTGCAGCAGCTATCTCAATGGCCCTTTTGGCGTGGTTTTGTCCTTTTACCTCTTCAAAGTCTATTAAAAATTGTTCCCTGTGTGACCATAGCTCATCTATGTTTATTTTTATTGGCTCTCCCTGTTTTTTCCCCAATAGGATCTCTACTGTTTCCAGGAGGGAACCTGCTGGGATAAGTTCTATGCCCTTTACAACTCCAGCTTCTCTTGCATTTTGCTTTGGCAAAAAAATTTTTTTTATGCCATTGTCCTTGGCCATCATTGAAATGGAAAGGGCCCCTGGCACAGGCTTTAACTCTCCATTTAATGAAAGTTCACCTATAAATAAACAATTTAACAGAGTTTTTGAGTCAAGATGGCCAAGGGCACCTAAAATTCCCAGAGCAAGGGGAAGGTCATATGCACTTCCCTCTTTTTTCATATCAGCAGGTGCAAGATTTACTGTGATCCTGGATGGCGGAATCTTAAAACCACAGTTTTTTAGTGCAGTAAATACTCTGTCTTTGCTCTCTTTGACTGCACCTTCTGCTAGTCCCACCATTCGAAAACATGGAATTCCCGACCTTGTTATGTCAATTTCCAGGGTGACTAAATGGGCTTCAATGCCGATTAAAAGTGCACTTTTGATTTTAGCAAGCATATTTAAAATACTAATGGATGAGCTTAAACATCCTGTTCCATCTAATGTTAGTTATTCCTTCCCACGACCAATATATGATCCAGGCCTTACCCAGGATTTTGTTTTCATTGACAAATCCCCAGAACCGGGAATCATAGGACTCGTCCCTATTGTCTCCCATTACAAAGTATTTGTGGGGAGGTACCTTTATTGGACCAAAATTATCCCTGAGTCTGGGGTCGAATCTCTTTGGGGGCCACATGTCCATTGGAAACCTTTCTCTTATTATAGAATAAGACGTATGTATTGCATATGGTTCATTTAGTTTTTTACCATTTCTATACACAACCTTGTCTCTTATTTCTATTACATCCCCAGGAACTCCAATTACTCTCTTTATGAAGTCTTTGGATTCATCCAGTGGAAATTTAAATACAATTACGTCTCCATGTTTTGGTTTAGATACCGGGATAATTTCTTTATCTATAAAAGGTAGCTTCACCCCGTAGATAAATTTATTAACAAGCAGGTGATCTCCAATTTGTAAAGTGGGTATCATTGAACCTGATGGTATTTTAAATGCCTGGATTATAAAAGCCCTTATAAAGAAGGCTAGAATAAATGCAATAACTAACGCCTCTACATACTCTTTTACGATTTCACCAAATGATTTTGCCATGTTAATAGACCTCTTCTTAATTTATTAATCCTTTTTAAGTACTGCTAAAAAGGCCTCTTGAGGAATTTCAATATTACCCATTTTTTTCATCCTCTTTTTGCCTTGTTTTTGCTTTTCTAAAAGTTTCCTCTTTCTTGTAATATCCCCACCATAACATTTGGCTGTAACATTTTTTCTAAAAGGAGGAATCCTTTCCCTTGCAACAATCCGGGTACCAATACTTGCCTGGATGACAACTTCAAAAAGTTGCCTTGGGATGATCCTTTTTAGTCTTAGGGCAAGTTCTCTGCCTACCCTATGCGCATTTTCCCTGTGCACAATTGTGGACAGGGCATCAACAACTTCTCCATTTATGAGTATGTCCAGCTTCACCATATCTCCTGGATAAAATCCTATAAATTCGTAATCAAGGGACGCATAACCCCTGGTGTATGATTTTAATTTGTCAAAAAAATCGTATACAATTTCAACAAATGGAAGTTCATAGGTGATTATTACCCTAGAGGTAGAGAGATATCTAATATCCTTTTGTATTCCCCTTTTTTCTTCGCAAAGGGTGAGCACATTTCCCACATATTCATGGGGAACATGGATGTCCATTTTAACAAATGGTTCTTTTATTTCTGCTAGTTTGCCTGGAGGAGGCATTTTGCTGGGATTATCGATCTTAAAGATCTTTCCATCTGTTGTCTGAACCTCGTACACAACAGATGGAGCAGTGGCTATTAACTCTGCTTTAAATTCTCTCTCAAGCCTCTCCTGTATTATGTCCATGTGAAGCAGACCCAAAAAGCCGCATCTAAAGCCAAAACCAAGGGCTGTGGAGGTCTCAGGCTCAAATACAAATGCTGAATCATTGAGTTGTAGCTTTTCTAGGGATTTTTTTAGTAATTCAAACTTCGCAGGTTCAGTTGGATAAAGGCCACAAAATACCATTGGTTGAGCCTTTTTAAAACCAGGACAGGGGATCTTAGTGGGTTTATTTGCCCAGGTAATGGTATCTCCAACCCGGGCATCTCTTATCTCCTTTATATTTGCAAACAAAAATCCAACTTCTCCAGGCCCCAGGAATTTTACTTCCTTTGGATTTGGTGAATAGACTCCAAGCTGGACAATTTCATATTTTTTCTTGGTGGAGAACATTTCAATTTCCTGACCTGTTTCTAAATACCCATCAAATATGCGGAAAAGTACACCTACCCCAAGATAGGGATCATACCAGGAATCAAAAATAAGTGCCTTTAGGGGTGCCTTAAAATCTCCCTGAGGTGGCGGGCATCTTTTGATTATTGCATCAATTAACTTGTCTACATTTTCTCCGGTTTTGGCGCTGACCATGATAATGTCTGTGCAATCTAAGCCAATTGCCTCTTCAATCTCCTGAATAACCCTATCAGGCTCTGCGCTGGGCAGGTCTATTTTATTTAATACAGGTATTATCTCCAGGTCGTGTTCCAATGCCAGATATACATTGGCCAGTGTCTGGGCCTCTACTCCCTGGGTTGCATCAACCAGTAAAACTGCACATTCACACGCAGCAAGACTCCTTGATACCTCGTAGTTAAAGTCAACATGTCCAGGGGTATCAATGAGATTTAATACATATCTTTGACCATCTATGTGAGTATGGGGTATCCTCACGGTCTGGGATTTGATGGTAATACCCCTCTCCCTCTCTAGATCCAGGCGGTCTAAAAATTGCTCCCTTAGCTCCCTTTTGGATACCAGTTTTGTTATTTCCAGGATCCTGTCTGCTAGAGTGGATTTCCCATGGTCTATGTGTGCAATTATACTGAAATTTCTAATTTGATTTAGAGGGGTAGAGTCTTTTTCCTTCTTCATATCAATTTCCTGATAAATAGAGAGAGTGTTTATTTTTTTGGGGAGTGTTTATATTCTCCGCTTTTTCCGCCACTTTTGTATATGAGTTTTCCATTTGATATTAAAATATCCTTTTGTACTGCCTTACACATGTCATGGATGGTAATGGCAGCAATATGCGCAGCTACCATTGCCTCGATTTCCACACCAGTTTTGGCAGTTGTCCTTGCTTCTGCTTCTATCCTTATGGAAAAATCCTGGTCATTTAGGTAAAATTTAACATCAAGGTAAGTCAAGGGTAGGGGATGAGTTAAGGGAATTAAATGGGAGGTGTTTTTGGCAGCCAGGATACCTGCGACCTTTGCAGTATTTAATGCATCTCCCTTTGGAAGCCCATTTTTTTTTAAGAGATTGTAGGTGGTCTTTGAAAGATTCACAAATATTTCATATACAGCTATCCTGGCTGTGTCTTGTTTTTCAGACACATCCACCATTGATATGGAGCCATCTTCAAGTATATGGGTCAATTTGTCGGTCATTTATCCTCCCATGGCCCTTTTGAAGAAGTCTTTTACCCTGTTGGTTGGCTTTTTTTTCTCAAGTTTTTCAAATTCCTTTAAGAGCTCCACCTGCTTTTTGGTGAGGTGTGTTGGGGTTTTTATATTTACCTCTACTAGTAGGTCTCCACGTTTTTTTTCTCCAATATAGGGGATGCCCAGGCCTTTTAGCCTGAGTACCTCTCCTGGTTGAGTTCCCTTTGGTATCTCCACAGTCACTGGCTCTTCTAAAGTGGGAATTTCAATCTTTGCCCCTAACGCTGCCTGTACAAAGGAAATCTCTATTGGTACTATTAAGTCCTGGCCCTGTCTTTTAAATGTGTCGTGGGGTTCAACAGAAATTACCACATAGAGATCCCCTGCAGGGCCTCCAAAATTCCCCCCTTCTCCTTCGCCCCTGAGTCTTAATCTAGTTCCATTGTCCACACCAGGGGGAATGTTTACAGTTATTTTTTTGTAGTTAATTATTCTACCTTCGCCACGGCATTTTTTACAGGGATGTCTGTTGATGCGTCCCATGCCTCCACATTGTGGGCATGTAGATGAAATCCTGAAGAACCCATGGCGTTGAAATACCTGTCCTGTTCCCCCACAATATGAACATGATTCTGCAGAATACCCTGGTTCAATGCCAGATCCTGAACATTCTGGGCAATCCTCTTCTTTGGGTATCTCAATTTCCACCTGGGCGCCCAGGGCAGCCTGTTCAAAGGAAATGGTGAGATCGTATCTTAAATCAGAACCCCTTCTTGCCCTTTGTTTTCCTCCCCTTCTGCGTCCTCCAAATCCAAATAAATCGTCAAACATGTCATTAAATGAGGAAAAGAATTCCTCAAAGATATCTTCGCTGGACCTGAAATTATTGTATCCAAAATTATGTAGACCCTCATGTCCGAATCTGTCATAGGCCGCCCTCTTCTCTGGGTCACTTAGGACCTGATATGCCTCGCCTATTTCTTTAAATTTTTGTTCAGCCTCGGGATTGTCTGGGTTTCTGTCTGGATGGTACTGAAATGCCAGTTTTCTATAGGCTTTTTTTATCTCTTCTGTGGTAGCCTGTCTGGATACCCCAAGTACTTCGTAATAATCTCTTTTCATGGTTACTCAACCTCTATGCCAGCCTCTTTTATGGGCTTTTTGAGCCTTACCTTTCCAGCTGCAATCTCCCTTAAGGCAGTTACAATTTCTTTGTTGTTGCATTTTACAAGTGGTTCATATCCCTGTTTGTACATTCTCACTCTCTTCATTGCCATGTGGGCAATGACAAACCTGTTGTTGACCTTTTTAAGTGCATCTTCTACCGTAATTCTTGCCATTTAATCTCTCCTTGAAATTTATTTTTAAGGCATATACTCTCCCCTAATTTATTGATACAGAGATGAATTTGGGGGAATAGATTGGAAGGTCGTCTATTAGCTATAAACATAGTTTGTATAGTAGTCAATATACAAGAGTTTCAAATGGAGGATTTTTCAAGTGGGGAAGCTTTCCTATCTACAAAAGTCATGCATTGCAAAAACATCAAAATTAATGGCCACTGCTGAGATGTTGTCTCCTGGAGCAAGGATTGGAGTGGCTATATCCGGTGGGGTGGACAGCGGAGTTCTTTTAAAAATCCTCACAATTATAAAAAAGAAGCTCCCATTTGATATTGAGATAATGGCCCTCCACATAAATCCTGGGTTTGATGTACACAATCATGATCCCCTAATCTCATGGGTAAAAGAACTGGGAGTTTCAGCCTACTTTACAGTAACAGATTTTGGGGTAAAGGCCCACAGTGGAGAAAATAGATCAAAGTCCCCTTGTTTTTTTTGTGCGTGGAGGAGGAGAAAAAGACTTTTTGAACTGGTGAAGAAATTTAAATTAACCCATCTGGCCCTGGGCCATAATGGAGATGATCTTGTGAGTACTTTTTTTATGAATTTATTTTACAGTGGACGGGTGGAGACAATGTATCCCAAGGAGATTTTTTTTAAAGGAGAGTTCTATCTCATTCGTCCTCTCCTCCTTATAGAAAAAAACAAAATAATAAAAGTGGCAAAGGAATTTAATATACCAGTTATAGAAAATCCATGTCCGTCTGTTAGTAATACATCTAGATCCAGCACCATAGATATGTTTGAACGTCTATGTTTTACAGACAAGAGGTTTAGGAAGAATACTTTTTCTGCTCTTTACAATTATATATTGAAAAATCCAATGCCAAATTATAACTCAAGGTAATTTTTGCCAAAAAAAATGGCCATGGCCCATGACAGGGCAACTACTAAAAATAATACAAAAAAGATAAGGGAATTTTTGAAAGAGATCTTATCCAACTCAAAAAGTTCAAAGACTACTCCCAGTATAAAACCTATTATTAATCCAAAGAAGTGACTTCCCACATCCACTATTTGTGCCCCTATGCCCAGCATTGCAAATAGCCCAAGGCCGGTCATTACATAAATACCAATATCTCTTGGATTCTGAACACTTCTGATTCCCACAGAAATTCCACATGTTGCAAACACACAGGTGGAAAAACCAATACTTATGTGATTTAATGGATGGTAGAAATAGTTAATGAGGTTTCCTAAAATACCTCCTAAAAGTATAAGTGCCCAGGCAATTGATGGCTCAATTTCCCTTAAAAGAAAATATATAAAAACCCCTTCCCAAAATATATTTGATAATACATGTGCCACATTTTTATGCAAAGTAAGGCAGGTTATAAGTCTCCACCACTCACCTTTGTAAATTGCCCAACTATCTGCAGCCCCAATCTGCTCAAGGGAAAGAGAAGAGTTTTTTGAAATTATGTGAAATATAAAAATTAAAAATAAAATCCATATACTACTCTCCATGGAATGGCGTGTTTTTTTTGTGGGTAGATCTTTTTTTCTCAGTTCCTTTTCTTCTTTTTCCTCCTCTTTTTCATATTCTAAAATTTCACATATGGCCTTTTTTTTCTGTAAATAATCTACTTCCAAAATAAGGCCTTGGGTTGATTTATTTATCTTATGGTCAATGCCAATTGCAGTTAAAACCAGAGACCATTCATAAATTTTGTCTTCATTGATATTGTTATAGGGTAGTTTTATGGGGACATATCTCATAGGTGAATTAATTCATCAATAAAATTTAAAACAGCCCTTTTTACTTTGTCTTTGGTTTCTTTATGTGTGGTCAAAAGGTGTCTTGTAGTTATTTGTTCCATTATGGGGAGTAGTTCTAATTTTCTTATTTCAGATCTAACCTTGGTGATGATTTCCCAGGCATTTGAAACAGGAACAGAAATATCCTGGGGCGAGTGTAACACCAAAATTGGACAGCTAATAAGTGGCAGGTTATATCTAATGTTTTTAAGGGCCTTTATAAAACTGTATAGAGGATTTAATGCGTAGAATCCCTCATATCCACCAAAGGGCGCTATTTCCTTTGACTCTTCAGAAGATTTTGGTGTTTTTACAACAGGTTTTATAAAACGTAAAATTCCAATTAATGGAAGTAATTTGGACGCACCTTCAAAGGGGAACAGTTTGTATAAATATACTGGTGAGGCTATTGTAACTAGGCCTGCTACTGGGTATCTTTGAGCAAGATACATCCCAATACTTCCTCCCATTGATAGTCCAATCACAATTGGTCTAAAACCTTTATGGAATAGCTCCAAGAAATTTTTTTCTGCCTCCAATGCCCACTCTTTGAATCTCGTTTTTTTAAAGGAAGATATATCTTCACAATGTCCAGGTAAAATTGGACAGATAATGTTTTTAAATCCCATATCCTTAAGGGACCTAACAATGGGGTCCACTTCAAAGGGGGAACCCCCAAACCCATGAAGAACCAGGAATCCAAATTTTTCTCTTTGATTCATTTGTCACACCTCAATTTAGTATAAAGCACTAGTCATTAAAAAATTGGAAGTAAATTACCTCGAGAAAAAAACTAACAATGAGAACTTGGCCAAAATAATTTTTTTGCCTTAATGGTTGAAAGCTTTTTTAGATATAGGAAAATTTTTGCTTATATCTTTAAATTTTTGTATGGTCCCTTTTGTGATGACAAAGGGATAATTTTTCTATAAAATATAAACAAATTAATATATGTCAGTCAAAGGAATAAATTCATTGAGGATGGTAGGTATAGTTTTTTGGATGATTCTTGTATGTGCGGACATTTGGCTTTCCCTGTGGCCTACAGTAACACCACCTGTAGAATTCAACCAATGTGATAAGTTTTACCACATGGGTATGTATTTTGTATTGGCATGTTTCCCTTTTTTATTTATAACTAAAATAGATAAGGCGGTTTTTTTTGCCTTAATGTCCTTAATCCTTGGGATTGTTTTGGAAGGGATACAGTTTTATGTCCCTTTTAGGGAATTTTCTATTATGGATATTGGAGCCAATGAGATAGGTATTTTACTTGGGATCTTATTGGGAGAGAAGGTGCATAATTATTTGATTGAAAAAGGCAAATCTAATGTATTACCTTCATCACTTTTTTGATCCTGATTTTAACTACAGAAGCTTAAAACCAAAGGAGAAAGAAGATGGTAAAATGGATTTTTATAATCTCGGTTATGTTCAAAATGTTATTAGGAATCAAGTTATTGCTGAGTTCTTGGAAATTTCACCTGAAGAAGTGGACAAATATGATGAGAGATTTATTTACAAGGAGAGAAACTTCCCTATTGGCTCCAATTGTGCTGTAAATCCCAAAAATCCAAATCAGCTTATATCCTTAGTCAATGGTTATGTATTTTACGATGAAAAGGGGAATATATCGGTAAAAAATCTCTTAAATGTCAGAGGAAATGTAGATTTTCACACAGGAAATATATATTTTGTTAATAATGTGGTGGTGCATGGTGATGTCAAAAGCGGATTTGAAGTTCAGGGAAATTCTATTTTAGTAAAAGGCATTGTAGAAGGCGCTAAATTAAGGGCCCTAAATTCCATATTAATTGAAGGGGGAGTAAAGGGAGAGTCCAAGGCGGTTTTAAAGGCAGAAAATAATATTCACTGTAGATACTGTGAAAATGGGACTTTACTAGCAAAAAGGTCAATATTAATTGATAAACACTGTCTCCATTCAAACTTATACACAGGCAAGAATATAAAGGTGGGAGAGAGGTTAATTGGGGGCAATATTTATTGTGGAGAAAAGATCTT
This sequence comes from Desulfothermus okinawensis JCM 13304, assembly GCF_054654515.1. Lineage (NCBI taxonomy): Bacteria > Pseudomonadati > Thermodesulfobacteriota > Desulfovibrionia > Desulfovibrionales > Desulfothermaceae > Desulfothermus > Desulfothermus okinawensis. The sequence continues at coordinate 49,434 of NZ_BAAIEW010000001.1, forward strand.
AATAGAAGGTGAGTTAGGTGGAGGCTTTAATGTGCCTACAGTTCTAGTTTTAGGATATGATCCCGTTGATATGTATAAATTTTCAGATATCGAGATGAGACTGGAAAATCTACACAAAAGGCTTGATTTTTTACAGGTAAAGAGAGAATCAAAAAGCGATCCTGAAATAGTTCTGGAGATTCAAGAAATCACTAAAAAGATCAAGGTTCTATCCAACCACTTAAATCGTATTGCACGCTCAATTAAGACCAAAGATTTTAAAAAATGCAGAGTGATTGTTCGCGGTACAATTCATCCTGGTGTGGAGATCTCCATTGGTCCTGCATATTATAAAGTAGATGAGTTTATTAAAGGGACTCATTTTTATTTCAAAGATGGTGAGGTGATAGTATCAAGATTTGAAAAACTTAAGGGCTATGAGTAGTGGAGTTCTAGTATGGATATAGGGACCTTAATTGGTATTCTAGCTGGCTTTGGGTTGATAATAGGCTCTATTTTAATGGGTGGGGGCCTTGGTGCCTTTGTGGATATACCATCAGTTTTGATTGTTATTGGTGGAACCATATCTGTTACTTTTATAATGTTTCCCATGGGTACAGTATTTGGGGCAATTAAAGTTGCCATGAAGGCATTTTTTGCCAAACCCATAGACCCAAATCAGATAATTTCCCAGATTACCTCGCTGGCTGAAGTGGCAAGAAAAGACGGGCTGGTGGCTCTGGAAAAAGCTGGGAGTGACAATGAATTTTTGAAAAAGGGATGTATTTTGGTTGCTGATGGGAACAACAGTGAGGTAGTAAGGTCTGTCTTGGAGATTGAGCTTGCATTTATGCAACAAAGACATTCTACGGGGCAGGATATATTTAAGGCAATGGGATCAATGGCTCCAGCCTTTGGAATGATTGGTACTTTGATCGGTCTTGTCAAGATGTTGCAGACCCTAAATGATCCTTCTTCCATTGGTCCTGCCATGGCCGTTGCCCTGCTCACCACATTTTATGGGGCAGTTTTGGCCAATGTTGTCTTTATTCCAATTTCAAAAAAATTAGAAGAAAGGTCCAAAGAAGAAGCACTTTATATGGAAATTATTATTGAGGGAATAGTTTCCATTGCAAATGGGGAACATCCAGCAATAACAAAGGAAAAGTTATTGGCATTTCTCGCTCCTGCCCTGAGGGAGAAAAAATAATAAGATTACACAGTGGGACGATAGAAATAAAATTCCACCCTTCTGTTTTTTGCTCTATTTTTTTCAGAGATATTGGGAACAATGGGAAGTGTATCTGCATATCCTTCTGCTTTGAACCTTCTGGGATTAAATTTGCCCTTTTCAAGAATATATCTAAGAACTGCAGCAGCCCTGGCAGTGGATAGCTCCCAGGCTGAAGAATATTTTGTATTTTTTGCTTCCCTGTCATCAGTATGGCCTCTAATTGCCACCATCCAGTCATTTTTTTTAAGGAGTTTTATTATGGAATCCAGGACCTTTTTAGAGGAAGGAAGGAGGATGGCTGTTCCTTTTTTAAATATAACGTCACTTTGAATCCTGATTAAAACACCATTATCCTCTGCTGAAATATCCATGGGTGTGTTCTTTTGGACATCTGTTAGCATTGACTTTACCGTGAAAACCATACCAAGTACGTCTTTGTCCTGTTTTGTGAGTTTTACTTTGCTTTCATATTTAGATGGAGAAAAGGCAATGTATTCGGCTTCTTTTCTTTTTACTTGTACACCAAATGCATCTTTTATGGATCCCAACATATCCTTAAATTTTTGTATGTCCATGTTAGCGAAAGATAGGAGGAGCACAAAAAATGTCAAAAGAAGAGACATAAGATCAGAAAATGTCATGAGCCATTCTGGTGCCCCTTCTTCTTGTTTTGGTGGTGGTTCCCTTCTTGCCATATTTTTCTCTTAGTTATTTTTAATTTTTAAGTCTATATATAATCAGTTTTAAAAAACAAGGCAATAAGAATATTACCTAATGAAAAAAGGGGTAGAGATATATTTTAGGGCAATTAAAGAGACTGCTATGCCCAGGATTAATTTTATAATTGACGCAGGTAATTTTGATTGGAGTTTTGTTCCAACATAGATCCCTGCCATACCTCCAAGCCCAAATAGGAGACCCAGAAGGAAATCTGGTACTGTAGCAGGGTCACTGGAAAATGGTCCAAGGGAATAAAATAATGCGGCTAGTATAGAAGAAATCCAGGTAGAGATTAAAGTAGCCCCAGCGACAACCTGTACAGGTAGTTTCAATACCGCTACACAATATGGGGACATAATTGCTCCCCCACCAATACCATATGCCCCTCCTATGACCCCAGTTATGAGGGAGGGCACTAATACTGCCATTGGGTGGTAATTGATTTTGGAATTCGATGTTGCTATGGTAGCAGAAAATAGTTTAATTTTTTCTTCTACTACTTCTATTTTGTTCGGTTTTATTCTTTTTGAAGAAATGGAATCCATGAGGCATCTAGTTCCCAGATAGAAGAGGACCATACCAACAAAAATTTTAAAATAAATAGGGTTTGGTAGATACTTTATTCGTATCCAGTATCCCAGAAAAATCCCTGGTACAGTGCCAAGAACAAAGAGCAATAGCAGTGTCCAAGAAAGGCGCTTTTCCTTAAAGTACTGGTATGATCCAAGGGGAATTGAGGTAATATTGTAAATAAAGTTGGTTCCACTAACACCAGGGGTTGTGTATCCAAAAACACTCATTTGCAAGGGAAGAAGGATAAAGGCACCAGACACTCCTGCTGGAGAGACAATGGAAGATATAATAAACATGATAAGTGGTGGAATAAAAAGATAGGTGTCTATTTGAGACACTGGAAAATGAAAAGGTTCAAAAAGAAACATATTTTTGCCTCATAGGATGGTAAAGGTAGATATAATGGAATATTTTCAAGTTGTCCAATCAATTATAGAGGGTGTAAAAAGCATTATCCTGGATAAGGAAAAGCAAATAAAACTTGCGGTTGCTTGTTTTTTGGCAAGGGGACATCTGCTTATTGAAGATGTTCCTGGCACAGGTAAGACCACTCTGGTCAAAGCAATATCAAAACTACTAGGTTTAGAGTTTAAAAGGATTCAATGCACCAATGATCTTCTTCCTGGAGATATATTGGGCTCATATGTATTTAACCCTAAAAAAAGAGAGTTTTTCTTTCACCCTGGTCCAATATTTTCCAATATAGTGTTGGTAGATGAGATAAACAGGGCAACACCCAAGACACAAAGTGGATTACTAGAGGCAATGGCAGAAGGACAGGTAACCATAGAGGGAACTACCCATGTTTTGCCAAGACCCTTTTTTATTGTTGCAACTCAAAATTCTGAAGAACAGGCGGGGACATATCCATTGCCAGATTCTCAAATTGATAGGTTCATGTTTAAAATAAAGCTTGGATATCCGTCCAAAGAAGCAGAAAAGTTGCTACTAAAACAAGGTGATAGAGATGTTATGTTGAACTATATTAAACCAAAGATAACAAGGGAACAGGTGTTTCAATTACAGATAAAAGTAGATGAAGTGGTGACCTCAGAGGCAATAATTGATTACATTGGAGAGGTAGTTGAATATACCAGGAATTCTACTCTGTTTATGTCAGGACTATCCACCAGGGCATCTTTTATGTTGCTTCGTTCTGTTAAGGCATGGGCATTAATTCACGGCAGAAATTTTGTCCTCCCAGAAGATGTAAAGGAAATGGTCTACTGGGTGGGTAATCACAGATTAAAGCCCAAAGACTATGAAACTAATTCCCAAGAAATTATAGAAAAATTGCTTAAAACAATCCCCATACCTTGAGGGTTGTCGGTGAAAAAGATTAAACTACAGCCACAAATAGTAAAAAATATTCTGTATGGTCCACCCCCTTATAATTCACCAGTTATTTTGACCCATAAAAATATCTATATCCTCCCGTCAAAAATGGGATTAATCTGGTTTTCCCTTTTGAGTATAATGTTTTTAATTGGACTGAATTATAGAAATAACATTGTATTAACTTTCTGTCTTTTCCTAATAGCCTTTTCAATGGTATCTATTATCTATACTTTTTTTCAGCTATATCATCTAAAAGTTTCTTCTCCTGGCAATGGAAGGGATTGTTTTATGGGGGGATTTAATGAATTTTGTCTGTATCTGCAGGAAAGTAGAAGTAGAATAAGGTATTTAAAAATCAGGACAGAGGATTTTTCACAGGATTTTATCTTATGGCCAAATTCTAGTCAGGTGGTAAAGTATATGGTCAGATCAAAAAAAAGGGGGATTAGATGGGCCCCAAAAATTTCAATTATATCATATTACCCATTGGGTATATTCAGGTGTTGGACAGTGCTTAGATTCTCAGATCAAGCCCTGGTGTACCCAAAACCAATTCCCCACCCAGGAGTAAATTTTTTAAAAAATCGGGATTCAGTTCTATTGGAAGGAGATTCTGGATCTGGTGTAGAAGATTTTCTTTCTCTGGACAAATACCAACCTACAGATCCTAGCTCAAAGATATACTGGAAGATCTATGCAAAAAATAACAAGTTAATAAAAAAAATATTCCATGGAGGAGAGGGGAGCACAATTATCTGGCTAGATCTAAGAGATTATATTCAATATGGAATGGAAAAGGCGCTTGGAATCCTGTGTTTTCATGTAATAGAGGCGTCAAAAAAAGGCCAAATATATGGGCTAAAGCTGGATAAACTGGTAATAGCACCTGACCTTGGAGAAAAACAAAAGCAAAAATGTTTGAAAGCTTTGGCCAGGTATCCCCATTTTTAGGCTTAAAAAGTGAATAAAATAAATTTTATTAAAAGCAACAAGATAGTGTTTGTAGTTTTGGTATATGGATATTTTTCTTTGTTGTTTTTTTTAGACTTACGCATAAGTGTTATGTTTTTTGTCATGGTATTTTATGGGTATGTTCATTTATTTCATCCTAAATTGGCACCTGATTTTTTTAAAAAGATTTTGCTTGGTCTAGTTGTAGGTTTTCTATTTTTTGTGTATTTCCCAAGTTTTATCTCCCTGGATGTATTTGTTGCTTTTTTATCCCTTATGTTAGCACTCAAGACTTTAGAATTAGAAAAAAAAAGGGATCTGTATATCTTGTTATTTTTGAGTTCTTTTTTGCCAGTGGCCACTGCGTTATATGATCAAAGTTTATGGGTTTTTATTTATATCCTGGGGTATGTTTTTCTATTTCTTGGGGTACTGTATTTTATTACAAACGAACATATCTCAAATTGGAGAGTCTTTTTGGCTGAAGGTGGGTCAATCTTTTTGTATTCCATGCCATTGGTTTTGCTTTTATTTTTCCTTTTTCCAAGGCTTCCCCACGCCTTTTTGGGCTTTTCAAAAAAACATGTTGGGATATCTGGTTTGTCCCAAGAGATAGAACCAGGTGTCATTTCCCAGTTAGTCTTATCAGACAAAGTGGCCTTTAGGGTCAAATTCGATACCATCCCTTTCAATATAGACCAATTATATTTTAGGTGTGGAGCTTATGAGGCATTGAAATATGGTGGCGCCAAGATAGTAGAAGTTAGAATAAATAAGTTCCCTTTAAAGGTAATTACAAAGCCGTCCTACTATAGAATTTTTCTTGAACCAGGCTCAAGATTTGTTCCATTCTTGGAAATGACCAATGAGATGCCAAAATTGCCAGGTATTTCATTGTATGAAGGCCTTTTTTATTTAACCAATAAACAGATAACATCTCCAATAGGATACAAGTTAAACCATATTAGCACATATGTATTAGGTGCATCTACTCCAATGGAGAAAAAAAGATGTTTAGATGTAGAACCTTTTGAAAATCCAAGGACCCAAGAGTTGGTAAAAGCCTTGAGAAAACGGTCTTCAAGTGTGAGAGAGCTTATTAGTAGCCTATCAAGGGTTTTCTCAAGGGGTTTTTTTTACACATTAGATCCGCCAACATGGCCTAAACATAATCCCATAGATTATTTTCTTTTTGTAACAAAAAGGGGCTTTTGTGAACACTATGCAGTAGCCCTAACTTATATGTTGAGATATGCAAAGATACCTGCAAGGGTGGTGAGCGGCTACAAGGGTGGAGAATTAAATCCCATTGGAAATTATTTAATAGTTAAACAGTCCTATGCCCATGCCTGGGTAGAAGCCTATGTGGACGACCTAGTGGGATGGATAAGGATAGACCCCATAGATTTTATTCCAAGGGAAAATATGGATAAATCAATAGAGGAAATTGAAAAAGGAATTATTAGAGACTACAGGGTCCCATCAGTTCTTAGAGAAATTATTTCCATATGGGACTTTGTAAACTACAAATATAGGATATGGATTGTGGATTATTCTTATAACAGACAAATCTCTTTATTTAAAAAATTGGGATTTGATATTACAAGGTCCTGGTATATTGTGGGGTGTTTAATAGGAGTTGTTATTTTAATTGTTCTCACATGTATATTTTTTGTGTTTTCCAGGCCAAAAAAAGATAGTGTACATGATTACTTTTTAATCTTTCTCGAAAAATTGGACAAAAAGGGATTAAAAGTAGACACAACATATGGTCCAGTTGAGATAACTTGTCTTTTGAGATCAAAAAATGAAACATGGGTGGATAAGGCGTTGCTAGTAATTGAATTGTACATAAAAATAAGATATGAAAATAAATATATGGAAGAGGATGTAATCCAGTACATGAATTTAATTAAGGATTTTTAATATGTTTTCTAGTAAAAAGTTGGGCCTTGCGTTGGGAGAAGGTGGAGCCAGGGGGCTTGTTCACATTGGAATATTACAAGTACTCAAAGAAAATGACATTAAGGTGGATATAATTGCTGGCACCAGTATAGGAGCTATAATAGGGGCCATGTACTGTGAGGAAGAAAATCCATATGAGGTGGAGAGTAGGTTTAAGGATTTTATAAGCAGTGATTTATATGAAGATATTGGATTTATAAATTTAGAGAGACGGGGCAACAGGCAACCAAGTTTTTGGGACCAGATTTATTCCAGGGTCAAAGGGACCATAGCCCTTACCATGGCTCAAACAAAATTAAGCATATTAGACAATAAAAAGTTTAAAAAGATTATGGAGTTTTTGATAAAGATTAAGACATTTGACCAGTGTAAGGTTCCTTTGGTAGTGGTTGCCACCGACCTCATATATGGAAGGGACATCCCCTTATGTGTAGGGGATCTAAGGAAGTCTGTTATGGCAAGTGCTTCTGTCCCTGGCTTTTTCCCTCCTGTGAAAATAGGTAACCACATATTAAGTGATGGTGCCATTGCGTGTCCTGTTCCTGTAAAATATGCACGGCTAAACAACGATACAACTGTGGTTAGTGTAGCAGTTCCTCCTAAACTAAAACCCATTGAAGAAATTGAAAACGCTGTGGAACTTTTGATTCGAGCAGAAGAGATAAATATGCATCACTTAACATGTGAGATGGTAAAAAGTAGTGATATATCGATTATCCCTGATATTGGTGATATTGAGTGGAATGAATTTCACCACATAGAATCATTGGTTGAAATAGGAAGGAAGGCTGGCAAAGAGTTAATAGCCAAACTCCATAAAAAGAATAGGTTTATTAAACGTTTCTTCTAAATTGCTACTTCTAAATGCAGTACATTCCCCTTTTCGTCCTTTGAAAAAAAGTAAGAAAATTTGTCTGTTATCTTTTTTATTAAAAAGACCCCCATACCCCCTTCAGCAGGAAAGTTGTGGTCTGGCTCAGGTAGTGTGTGGGGGTCAAATCCTTTACCAAAATCTATTACATGGAGAACAATTTTTTCTGGATCTAGCCATATTTTTATTTTTAATTTCCCAGGTTTTTCTTTTGGGTAAGCGTGTTTTATTACATTAGAGGCAGATTCGTATATGAGTAATTCCAGGGAATAGAGTATTTCTTCTGAACATTTGTCAAGATAAGGGTGTTTTGTGAAAATTGCTTTGGCAAAATGCCCAATTGCAGGAAGATAGTAAAGCTGTGCTGGAACTTCTAAAAAAATATCTGGCTCTTTGTTTGATATGTCCATGTTTCTTTCCAATTTGACTATTTGTTTATAAATTCAGGTGGTTGTCCTGTGGAAGCAAGTACTGCCTTCCAATAAGGGGAATTTACATTCAGTTTTCTCCTCTTTTTGGTCACAAGGGACAGGGGCAGATACACAAATTTCTCCATTAATTTAGTGACAACCATATTAGTTTTTCCTGCCATGGCAGCATGAACTGCATGTTGTCCTAAAAATGCACAATATACTCCGTCATTTGCATTTGCTGGGACTGATCTGATTATGTAGCTTGGATCTATAAATTTTAAGGTGATTTGGATATTTTGTTTTTCAAAGTATTTTTTTATCCTTTCCCTGAGTAAACCACAAATATCACCTAAAATTGGATTACCTGATGGATCCACTGGAATCTTTTCGTTGTTTTTTTTCATTTCCCTCTGCCAGAGATCCTGACCTGCACCTTCTGCAACCACTATAACTGCATGACCCCTCTCCGTTATCCGCTTTTTTAAATATGCCAGAAGTCCATTTTCTCCTTCAAGTTCAAATGGTTGCTCAGGTATTAAAACAACATTGACATCCTTTTGGGCCAATGTTGCCTCGCTTGCAATAAAACCAGACTCCCTGCCCATTAGTTTTACCATACCGATTCCATTGGGTGCCCCTGTGGCTTCTGTATGGGCGCACCTAATAGCTTCAATGGCCTTTGTTACAGCTGTGTCAAATCCAAAGGAGCGGGGGACAAAGTAGATGTCATTGTCAATGGTCTTGGGAATACCAACAACTGAGATCTTCATCTTGCGTTTTTTTATCTCTTTCCAGATGGCAGAAGCTGCCTTCATTGTGCCGTCTCCACCAATCATAAAGAGCACATTTATGTTCATCCTCTCCAGGGAGTCCACTATTTCTTCTGGTGGCTGATGGCCCCTTGATGATCCCAGGATGGTTCCCCCAAACTCGTGGATTTGAGATACATTTTCTGGTGTTAGTTCCCAGACACTGTGACCATACTGGGGTAAAAAACCTTGTAACCCGTAACGGATGCCAATGGTTGCAGCCACCCTATACTGGTGATGGGCCTCCATTACAATGGATCTGATCACGTCGTTTATTCCAGGACAAAGCCCTCCACAGGTTACAATGGCGCATTTTGTCTTTGATGGGTCAAAATATAGATGTTCTTTGGGGCCAGCTTCTTCAAATACAAAATATCTCTGGTTTGGGTCTTCGGCGTCAATAACCTCTTCTGAGACATATAGATTTACTTCTCCAATCTCAGATAAAAATGGTCTTAATTGTTCTGGCACAGGAATCTTGGCTTCGCCTAAGGAGTCTATTTTTATCTTTTTGGGCTTTATGGTTGGCATTTATCTCTCCTTTTGTTATTTTTATTCATTAATTGGGAAGGATAAAAGAAAACTTTTTATTTGACAAGACCATTTGTTACTTTTCACTTATATAGCCTAGCTTTGCTCTGGACTTATTAAGCTTTATAATGGGTTTTTATTGAATAATTTTTATGGGTTGGTTAAAGTCTTTAACAAAAGGAGGTCATTATGGAAGTTGTAAATATCAAGACAAAGAAGAGGGAAGAGCTCATTGATATAACCAGAGAAATTAAGAAAATAGTGTCAAAGAAAGATTGGGAAAATGGTATCTTGTATGTATATTGTCCCCATACAACAGCAGGTGTAACCATAAATGAATCAGCTGATCCCTCTGTTGCCTATGATATTGAACACAGTTTAAAAAAGCTAATACCAATGTCTAACCATTATAGACATGTTGAAGGAAATAGTGATGCCCATATAAAATCTTCTCTAATTGGGTGTTCTGTGAATTGTTTTCTTGAGGGAGGTAATTTAGTTTTGGGAACCTGGCAGGGAATTTTTTTTGCAGAGTTTGATGGTCCTAGAAATAGAAAGGTCTATGTGAAATTTTTAAAGGGATAATGGAGATAATATGGACAAAAAAGCCTCTGTATTTAAGGAAAATTACGAAATATATTTAAGTAAGATACGAGAACTTGATTTTTTTAGTATTGCGAAAAAACTAGGTCTAAAGATGGAAGGAGAATCAATTTGTGTCCCTTTTTTCAATAAGAGGATTATGGTAAACAAGTCTAATATCCTGGATGAAAGCAATAGACAACCCATGTATTCTGAATGTGTGGTCATTGCCAAATATTTACTAATGGCTCAGGAAAATGTTCCAGAGCCAAGGGAATGGGTAACTTACAAAGATTTTAAGGATGCAGCTCCATTTGCAGCGGCCTTTTCAAATAATGTAGAGAGGGCTATTGAAAAACGTTTTTCAAACAGGATAAATAAATTAAGAGAAGCTGGTGAAAAATTGGGAGGCAAAGTGGTTGATGAGATAGACCTTTCATATGAATTGATCATGAAGTTCTTTGTGCTTCCTGGATTCCATCTCCTTTTGGTTTTCAATGACCAGGATGAAGAATTTCCTGCTGATGCCAGGATACTTTTCCCTGATAACAGCGACAAGATATTGGATATGGAGTGCCTGGCCATTTGTGGATGGCTTCTATCTGATTATTTATACATCTTAAGTGGGGGCAAGGGATTTAGTATAATGTGATTTTTTAAATGCCAAAAAGAAGTCTATTTTTCTTTTTCTGCCTGTAATCTATCTCAACTTCCAGCATAAGCCTATGGATTTGAAAGTGCTCCCATTTATCTTTTTATTTTTAAGAGGCTCACTTTTGATTTTCCCATCCACCTTTTGGAAAGTGGAGAAGATTGGTTTAATCTCCTGGCTAATTTCTTTATGTATTCACAAGATGCAAACTAAAAAATTTTTATTTAATTAGGTATTTATCTTTGAATGCCTAGGTGGCCGTCTCAAGAAGTGAATTACGCCTGTTTAAATAAGTTTAGTTAGTTATAAAAAGAGTGCTCACTAAGAGGTTCTTTGCTGAAAAATCGTTGACATTATTATATAGTTGTATATAAAGTGGATAAGATCACAAAATTCTATAATATTTTTCGATTTAAATCACTAAATTTGAGGATTGGGAGATGATCAGGCGGATACTTACAGACAAAATCATGGCTAATTTATATAAAGGAAGAATAATAATTGTGTATGGTGCAAGACAGGTTGGTAAAACAACTCTTTTAAAGCAAATAGAGGCCAGCCTCAAGACTGAAGTTTTGTGGTTAAATGGAGATGAGCCAGATGTTAGAAGTATATTTGAGGATGCTACGTCTACTCAAATTAAACTAATTATAGGTAATAAAAAGACAGTTTTTATAGATGAAGCTCAACGGATAAAAAATATAGGGCTTACATTAAAGCTATTTGCTGATAATTTCCCTGATGTTCAGGTAGTGGTAACTGGTTCATCGAGTTTTGAATTAGCTGATAACTTAAAGGAACCATTAACAGGCAGGAAAATAGAATATTATTTATACCCCCTTTCATTTCAGGAATTGGTAAATCATTATGGATATCTAGAAGCTAAACGAAGATTAAATTTTATTTTAAAATATGGTTTGTATCCAGAAGTTATTGTAAGTCCTGAAAATGCAAAATCTATATTAATGGGTCTAACTGATAGTTACCTTTATAAAGATCTTTTAATCTATGAAGGAATTAAAAAACATTCATTGCTTTCAAAAATTCTTCAGGCACTTGCTTTACAAATTGGAAGTGAGGTCTCATTCTCAGAGATTGGACAACTTGTTGGGGCAGATAAAAACACTGTAGAAAAATATATAGACTTGCTTGAAAAATCTTTTGTAATCTTTCGCCTTAATGCTTTAAGTAGAAATATGCGAAATGAAATAAAGAAAGGGAAAAAATTTTATTTTTGGGATATTGGTATTAGAAATGCTTTAATTGTTAATTTTAATGAGGCTAATTTAAGATCTGATATTGGAGGTATATGGGAAAACTTTATAATAGGAGAAAGAATAAAATTCTTAAAATATAACGAATTATATGCTAATGTATATTTTTGGCGTACAGTAACTCAAAGTGAAATTGATTTTATCGAAGAAATGAATGGTGTTTTTAATGTATATGAGATAAAATGGAATTTTAAGAAAAAGAGATTGCCAAAAATGTTTAAAAAGACTTATCCTGTTGAAAATTTTGAAATAATAGATAAAAGTAATTTTGAAAAAATACTACTATTACCTATATAAAGAGTGTAAATCCTCATCTGTTAGAACTTTCTGAGAGGAATATGAATAAGAAAAAGAAAATAAAATGGTTCGAATTTGTGGGTGACTTTTGTCAGATTATTTATATATTTTAAGTGGGGGTAAGGGATTTAGTATAATGTGATTTTTTAAACATCAAAAAGAAGTCTGTTTTTCTTTTTCTGCTTGTAATCTATCTCAACTTCCAGCATAAGCTTTTCTTGCATAAGCTCATGTATTTCTTTTGCGTATACCTTTCCTTTGGAAAGGTCTTCTTCCATTAATAACTTTTTCCATCTATTCTGTATTTCTTGCTTTTTCCTGAAGAGTTCCTTTATTTCCTCATCCAATTTTTTTATCTCCTGATACAAGGATTCGTCTTTTTGGTTTTTTAGACACACCTTGTTTTTCCTCCTTTTTTGGGGATATGTTTTTGATTGTTGGTAGTGATTTAAAATAAGTCCAATAGGTTGGCCACAATTTTGTTATTTCTCCAGGATTTTTCAATAGTATTTCATACCCCATTAAAGAGATTAAAGACAAGGCAATGCTCCAGCTGGGAGTAGGGGAGAAAATTTCTATTTCCCTTTTTGTTTTTTTGTTTCCTTTTTTGTAAATAGATAGCTTGTCTCCTGATAATTCAAATTCCATGTTAAGAGCAGTTAAAATGTATCTAAGGTTCTCATGTTCGGATGAGGGGATACCGTTAATCTCTGCCTTGTTCGCCAGTACTCCCAAGGACACTGCAAGGGGTAGAAGTCTATCATATCCTTTTAGATTTAATTTTAAAAAATCCAATTTTTTGTTTCCTGATTTTAACAATATTTTGTCTTTTTCAATAATGATATTTGCATTAATGGACTTTAAAAGTTTAAGAAAAAGGGATCCATCTGTAAAATTTACGGGATATGAGCCTGCTATTTTAGCTTCACCTCCACAAATTATCACTGTTGCAAGTAAATATGAACTTAGCTCAGGATCGAGAATATGGTACATGTCCATTTTATGGCTTTGTGTGGGAAATACTGTGATTTGGTCCTTACCTACGATAAATTCAATTCCCAGCAAATTGAATATAAAAAATATTCTATCAATAAACAGATTATTTAAGTTCCTGTTGGGGACGGATATAGTGATTTTATCTAAATTGTAAACAACCGTGGATATCAATAGGGCAAAAAAGGCTGGATCTGGAATTTCCTCTGGTACAATGAGGGTGTCATTTATTGTGCCTGTTGCTTCAATTCTTATGGGTAGGCCATAACTCCCTGGTATGAGGGGAGCAATCCTGGATCCCATTTGGGGGAGTAGGGAAAAAAGTGGTCTCAGATCCAAAGACTTTAGGTTTGAATCCCCAGTAAATTTACATATCCCAGGACTTGATATGGCTGCAAAGATGAGTAAATAAAGGTTTAGTTCATCCTCCCCTGTAAAAATGGCCTTTTTGTTGAAAGCCAGAGCACCACCCTGTTTTCTATAAAGTTGATCCCGATCCCACGTAAATGAAGAGCCAAGTGCATTCAATGCCTTTATTAACTGGTAAATTGAATCATTTAGTACAAGGTGTTTAATCTCTATGGGGAAGTTTTTTAATGCAGCCAAATAAATAAAAAATCTAGTAAGGTATATGTCAAATGGGCCTGAAAGGTCTATGCTGACAGGCTTATGTGTATATGGCCTTAGTTTAAAAGTCTTTTCCTCTTCCTTTTCTGCCAATTCATAGGCCAAATTATTAAACTGATTATATAACGCCCTAAGTGTCTTTGGGTTAATGGAGAGGTTCTTAGTTTTATTACTCCAGATCTTCCATAGACTGCCTTCCAATTCACTGTCTGAAATGGGTGCGTTTTTTTTCTTTCTCTCTTTTAAATAACTCGAATAGATTAGAGTCCTTTTTATTAATAACTCCAATAGATCTTCATCCAACTCAATTAAATCCTTCAATCTTTCCCTTTTCATTGAAACTCCAATTTAACAAAAGGTTTTTTCATATATGTGGTTCACTTTGAAGGATGTTAAATTTTTAACCATACGTCAACTTTATTTTTTGTACTTTTCAAGGGCTTTTGCCGCAAGTTTACTGAAATATGGATCTTTAGACTTGGCAGCCAGTTGCAAGAGTTTTAGACCTCTTTTTTTATCCTTGTTTGTGTCTACCAATAAATTGCCAAGGTAATATAATAGTTCAGGCCGATATTTTGAATCCTCTGGCATAATTTTATAAGCTTCTTGGTACAATTTCAGAGCTTTATTTTTGTTTCTTCCAGCAAACCACGGTAGAACTTCCCAGAATCGTCCCAAAGCAACTATTGGTGTTCCATCTAAGTACTTTTTATTTATTTTATATGCAGTTTCAAAGGCATGCTGGGTTTTGCCTTTTAGGCCTTCCCTCAGGGCGGTGAGTATGGATACTCCGTCTGAATAGTTTCCAACGCAGAGTCCATAGTAAAAATAACCTTCAACACCATTGGGATTAAGTTTTATGGCCTTTTCAGCATATTTCATTCCCATTTTCCCAAATTTTTTACAAATTTCTTTCCAATTTTTTAGATATTGTTTTTTTGAATCTTCTGCATATTCCCTGCAGGCCATTGCAGTTTTCCAATTGACTTCATAGCTTGAAGGATTTTGGTCAGCTAGTTTTTTGTAATCATCAAGTGCTTGTTTTAATACTTCTAAATTGTTTGTCTCTAAGTACTTCTGGTAAAGGGCATCAGCATGCTTTAGACCTTCTATAGATTTTGCAAAAATATGGGTTGACTGACCAATCAGTAAAAACAAAATTACTAAACTTACTGTTTTTTTTAACATTTTTTCCCTCCTGGTTTTTTTGGGTTTGTATATTTATAGTATAGATTTCTTTTTATAGCAAGATTTGTTGTGGTAGATGTTTGTCTATCATTTTTTTGTGCAGGTGACAATTTACTGTTCCATAGCTATTGACTAGTGAGATTAAATAAATGTATCCAACCAGCTGAGGAGTTTGTATGGATACCATATTTTTGTACACAGTTATAGGACTGATTTTTACTTTTACTTTTGTTAATGGTTTCCATGATGGTTGTAATGTTGTTGCAACTATTATAGCTTCAAGATCAATGAAGCCCAAGAGGGCCCTTATATGGGCAAGTATATTTGAATTTTTGGGGGTTGTATTCTTGGGTACTGCTGTTGCTAAGACAATTGGAAAGGGTATTATTGATCCTTCAGTTGTAGAGCATGGTTCATATGTCTCCTTGGCTCTTATTTTTAGCGGAGTGTTTTGTGCCCTTTTGTGGAATGTGGTTACCTGGGTGCTTGCACTACCGTCAAGTTCCTCCCACGCTCTAATAGGTGGTCTTGTTGGTGGAGGCATTGGAGCATATGGGATAAGTGTGATCAATTGGAATATATTATTATTTAAGGTTATATTGGTCATGTTTATAACACCAATTGTTGGTATGCTTGTTGGTTTTTTATTGACCAGGTTGTCTTTTAGACTTTTTGCTAACTTTCCTCCTTCTATAAACAATTTTATTAAACACATACAACTCCTTAGTATGGGTTTTTTAGGTGCATCCCACGGGACCAATGATGCCCAGAAATCAATGGGACTAATAGCACTGGTGCTTGCTAGCTACGGTGTAATAGACCATTTTTATGTACCCAATTGGATTATCTATGGTTGTGGATTGGCTATATCCTTGGGTGTTTTGAGTGGTGGGTGGAGACTTATTAAGACTATTGGATTTAGGATATTCAACCTGGAGCCAATTCACTCCTTTAATTCCCAGCTGGCTGCTGGGACAGTTATTTATTTATCGGGTCTTTTTGGAAGCCCTGTGAGTACTTCCCAGATTATGAGTTCATCTATTATGGGTGTTGGCGCGGCCCATAGATTTAAACAGGTGAGATGGGAGGTGGCAAAGGACATATTTCTTGCCTGGTTCATTACAATACCAGTGGTTTGCCTTGGTGCCATTTTACTTTATTGGTTGATTGCTTATTTCTTTAAATTGGATCAGACTAGCATGTACTTAGTAATGAAAAAAATAAAAATATTCATGGGAATTTTATATGACTCTATTTAGATTTTCTAAGAAAAAAAAATGGGATTTTTTTAAGTTGCTTAGCATGCAGATGGAAAAGACACATGATGGTTTAAAACTATTAAATGATTATTTTAAGATATATCAACATGATGCAGTGGACAAGCTTTGCCAGTTAGAACATGACGCAGACGAATACAGAAGGTTTATTGTTGATGACCTAAACCAGACTTTTATAACTCCAATTGATAGAAAAGATATATATTCCCTATCACGCTCAATTGACGATGTAATGGATTTGGCCAAGATAATAGTAGAGGAAATTGAAGTATTGGAAGTGAAGCCAAATCAATATATGCAGATGATTTCTAATAACTTGATGCATGCATCTTCTAAATTAAATGATTCCATAAAACATCTAAAAGAGCGTCCAAATCTATCAAGGGAAGCTGCAATAAGGTCTAATTTGTTATTAAATAATCTACAACATCTCTATTTTGAAGCCATAAAAGACCTCTCTGAATCAGATAGGGAAATATCTTATCGATTTAAATTAAGGGAAGTATTTCACCGGCTCCTTGAGCTCGCTAAACAAATCAAATCAACAAATAATATCCTGTTGGATATTATAATTAAGACCTATTAGTCCATGGACAACTCAAAAATTAGGCATATTAAAGTAAATAGCAGATCTAGTGGAAGGAAGCTATTTCAATTTTTAGAGGATTTGTTGGATAAACAGGTTCCTAGATCGGCATTAATGAAGTGGATCAGGACAGGGCAAGTTAGGGTAGATGGAAAAAGGGCAAAACCCTTTGACAGGCTGGAGAAGGGACAGGTTGTACGTATACCTCCATTTAAAATAGATAAGAGGAACATATTGGATGAACAGGATCAAAATCCTTTTGTTTTAAAGAAAATACATGAGGACAAAGAGTTTTTGGTGTTATACAAACCACCTAATTTAGCCACTCAGCCTGGGAAGAATATTGAAGATAGTTTATTTCACAGGTTAAAGAGAGAATATCCAGAAAATACTCCCTTTTTGGTACATAGGCTCGATAAAGAGACATCTGGTATCATTATTGTGGCAAAGACCTTTGAATATTTAAAACACCTACAAAATCTATTTTTGTCAAATAGGATTCAGAAAATATATCTTGCATGGGTACAAGGGAATACCCAATGGGACAATTGGTCCATGATCAAGGATAACTTTATTGAGCACCGAGATAGCAAAAAAAAGAGGGTAGAGGCTATTAGTTTCATTAAGACCCTAAAAAACACCCAGGGATACAGTCTTGTTGCTGTTTTGATAAAAACAGGACGCAAACACCAGATTCGTATTCAGTTGAGTCTTAGAAATCACCCCATTGTGGGGGACTTAAAATATTCTAAAGTAAAAAGCAGAAAAAATTTACTTCTACACTCGTATCTTATGAAATGGGACAGCCGTTTGTTCTCTTTCCTACCCAAACATTGGCGAGGCAGATTTAAAGTGGATTCATCAGATGTAGCAAAGATATACCCGCTTCCCTTATAATCTGCCAATGAAAAGATTTAGCTCTATTGTCCAATAAATAGAATGGGAAGGTAGGATCTCTTTTAATTGTGTAACTCAGGTATAGCAGATTTTTTGATTCCCAATCTGCTAAACCATGATGGATGTTTTTTTATAAATTTCCATGAGTGTTCCAGGTCCTCTTTTGTATGGGGTTCCAAGGTGAATGTAGGAGCTAGGTCTAATAGTTCCAATCCAGCAAAGAGCTCAGACCAGGGAATGCTTCCAACTCCTAGGCCGAGGTGTTTGTCTGCTACACCATCATTGTCGTGTAGGTGCATGTGTCTTAAATAAGGAGCCATGGTCTGTATCCACAAAGACATATTTTGATATCTCATGCCACCACTGTAGCTGGCCCAATGCCCCACATCAAAACAGAATTTTACATTCAGGTGGTTTAGTTCTGAAAAAAGATCAGATAAAGGACGGGGATCATATTCCCTTACATTTTCTAGATATAATGGGGGATGATCTGGCCACTCATTGTGCACCAGTTCCCAGGTTTCTATTGCCCTTTTTAGCCATGTGGAAAATAGCTCCAGGTAAAGGGGAATAAAATTGGCGTGGCCTACCATGTACTTGGGCCTATATATCTTGGCAACTTTTAGTGCAGATATAAGTCTCTTCCTGGTGGCTTCTAGTATATAATCATCTATACTTCCAGGTTGTAAATCGTGAAAAGGTAAATGTATGGAACACACAAGACCAGCATTGAAGATCTTACTGGCAGTCTCCATATGCCACTTCTCATTTATTTGATCTATTGAAATGGCATCAACACCCAGCTCAGGGTTAATTTTGTGGGAAATAAAATATTCAAGATAGGTCTTGTCCCTATATATATATCTTAAAGGGAGGTTTACAAAATACTTAACCATTATGAGCCCCTCTTGTCTTTAGATGCCAGTTACAGTTATTTTTCCCTTTATTTTTGCTAGATTAGTATCTATGACCACAAGACTTACATTTTCACCCTTTTTGATGGAAAAAATATCCTTTTCTTCCAGGGGATATCTATCCTTTAGCACTACAACCCTATTATTTATACACCATGGAATTAATCGTACATGGTATAGACCATGTGGTAACCTTATTTTACTAGAAGAGTCAAGAGATATAATAAGCTGTTTTTTTTCATTTTTTAGCTGAAGGTATGGTTTGGGTATGGGATGGACGACTATTTTAAAGGACAAATTAGACTTCCCATGATCCTCTACCACAACATCACAAGTCCACGACTTTTGATCTTTTAATGTGCTTATGTATCTTGAAATAAAAAAATCTTTGTTTAATATGATATCGCTGTATAAATCCTGTCCTGAATTTTTTCCTGCCCTTGTCAAGTATCCCTTTAAGTTTATTACCTCATCTCCTGATCCATTTAATAATCCTAAAAGAACTAATCTATCTCCTTCATAGGCATATAGGGTCTCTCCCTTTGGGACAAACAGGAGTTGGTTATTTACTTGGCAGACAAAGATATTGTTGTTTTTTGGATAAATACATCTATTTTTATTATAAGTGTTGATAGTCCATTTTTTTACTTTTTTTCCGTCAATACTCAAAAATACACTTTTTTCTTTTGAGTGGGGGATACCATTTAATGTAAGCAGGTTTAATTCCCTGATATTACTGTATGAAATACCAATCGCTAAACCAAACTCATTATTAAGATTTAGAGTGTTCAATGAAAATTTAGATAATGGAAAAAGCTTGAGCTTTTTTTTGTTTGTTACATCTTCCCCATCTAATAATATTTTAATTTTTTTGATAATGTTTTCCCTTGAGTTAAAATAATTTCTCACATCTGATAGCTCAACATTTACACCAAGCTCTGAAAGTACAAATTTACATGCCCTTAACTGGATTTTTGTTTTCCATTTAGTATCTTTTATATCTTTGCTAACTTCTATTGCAAAGGCAGGTTTTTCTAACTTTGTGAGGGTATAATAACTAAATGATTTTTTTTGTTCAGGATATCTTGTAGTTGGAGAGATTGTTTCCATATCGAAAATTTTAAATAGATAGTTTTTGTTTTTTATTAACTGGTTCAGTTTGGAAACTGCTGTTTTGGCGGTGTATCCAAGCAAAATATTATTTCTGTAATTTTTAGTATCAATAATAAAGGATTGGCCGTATCTTTCTGGATTTCTCAACTCATCAATATAGACCGAGCTATAGAATCCAGATCCTTCATGGAGATGAACAAGCCCATCACTAAAAGAAGCCACAAGTTTTATGGCTCTGGCAAGGTGATCTTCATAGAATTTATTGTAATATTTATCAAATCTTCTATTAAGATCTACGTTAATTCCCCTTAAGTAAGATAACAGAGATGGGACATTGGCCCTGGGTACTACTATTAAATTGCCTTTTTTAACTTTTGAATGAACCAGTGTTTCTGCAGTAATTATGCCGCTGATTTCATCCCCTTGTATACCTCCTTGAACCATAATAGTAGGGCCTTTGCTCTCTCCTTTTAAAAAATAGCATTTAAGGGGAAAACTGGTATTTCTAAAAAAAACAACTTCTCTCAAGGTGCTTCCATAACAATTGAACCCAAGGATCAAAAAAAATGTTATAAATATAGAGGCTCTCATAGGGGTGACCATGTTTCCAATAGTATTTTGTAAGTGTCTTTTAATGGATAAACAATTATGGTCTTCACACCAATATCATTATGTTTTTGACTTTGATATTCCTGTAAAAATCTTATTACAAATCCCTTTTTATGGAGGGATATATTTATATTTCTAATATTGATTTTTATTTTAGAACTATTGTCCCAGATCCTTTTTTTGTGGTTCAAAATGGATTTAATTCCTTTAAGTTTATTTTGTTTGGCATTTTTATCATAAAATTGAGCATAAAGCTCATAATTTTTTTGTTCCCATACATGTTTCCATTCTTTTAAAAAATTTATAATTTTGTCAGAATGATAGCTTAGATATGATGCCTCTAAATTAATAGGTAAATTTATCCATTTGGATGCCACTATCTTATAGTTTCCATTTATTTTCATCCAATATATTTTTTTTAAGCCCTGTGATAAAAATTTTGGACTCCTGTAAAGCTCAAAAAAGTACGTCACAACATAGTATGGTCCTTGTAATATTTTGAGATCAGAAATAAAAATATCAATCCATTTATATTTTTTAAAATAAAAAAGTTTTTGATCCATGAATTTTTTAAATGGTATTCGTGCGGTCTTACTAAAGGATAGGGGATCATAGAAGGTAAAAAATTCACGGTCTTTATTTTCCCAATCCTTTATCCATTTATTTATTTTTTCTTGAATATCATTTATCTCTCTTACTATATATTTATTTTGATTTTGTTGGATTACTTTGGATCCAATTAGAATTGGTGTTAGGTGTGGCTTGATAAAGGCCCCTAACTTTTTTAATGTTGATGTTTTAATTGCTATGCATCCCTTTGTATCATATGGAACAAGTTTTTTCCCCCTTCCATGAAGCCATATACCTCCTCCATCTTTATCAAACAATTTATCAATTGGATTTGGGTAGTCAGTGGCATAAGCCAGATTTCCATAAAGAACAAAGTCCAGAGGACGGTGGATTTTTTTTGTCAGAAAATATATACCTTCAGGGGTCTTTTCATCGCCTTGGGAAAATTTATCTCCGTTATTTGCCCCTGTGGAACAGGG
The DNA here is from genome assembly GCF_054654515.1 of Desulfothermus okinawensis JCM 13304. Classification (NCBI taxonomy): domain Bacteria; kingdom Pseudomonadati; phylum Thermodesulfobacteriota; class Desulfovibrionia; order Desulfovibrionales; family Desulfothermaceae; genus Desulfothermus; species Desulfothermus okinawensis. Next base: position 70,876 of record NZ_BAAIEW010000001.1, read on the forward strand.
TACTGTTGTGATTATATTAATTGTGCCATTGTATTCTATTAAATAAAGCCTTTGTTTGTTTTTATCCACAACAAAGAAATGTTTTGGAAGATATTTGTGGGGAATTATTGTAATAGGTTGAGATATGGCATTATTTAAAAAAAATAGGAATGTGCCTAGAACTACTGTTACTATGGATATAAGAGTTTTGACGATATTCATTTGATAAATGTTTTAAGATGTCAGTTTCAGCAGTTGTTCCCTTGTAAAAATGGAATCCAGTTTAATACCTTGTTTTTCTATTTTTTCTCTTCCACCTTCTTCTCTATCAAGTACACATAAAATAAGATCTACCTTTAGACCTGCATCTTTTAGCCGTTCACAAGCAGTTAAGGCACTGCCACCAGTTGTAATTACATCTTCCAATACCACCACCTTGTGGCCTTGTTTGAAATTTTTTAGCCCTTCTACATAATTTTTGGTACCGTGGCCCTTTGGTTTTTTTCTTACAATTAGGCCTGGAAGAGGTCTTTCTTCCATATATGAAATAACTGTTACAGCAGTTACCAATGGATCAGCACCCAGGGTCATTCCTGCAACCCCTCCTACATCCTCAGGCAACATATGAAAAAACAACTTTCCAATTAAGTAGCTGCCTTCTGGATGTAGTGCTGTGGGTTTGCAGTCAAAATAATAATTGCTCTTCTTTCCAGAGGTAAGGGTAACTTCTCCCTCTATGTATGATTTTTCCATAAGAAGTTTTGCAAGCCTGGCTTTAAGTTCTTTCATACCACTTTCCTGTTTTTAGTTCTCAAAGACCCTGTGGTAAATTTCATCTTCATGTCTCAAGTAATATTTTATATCGAAAAGGGAATCTATTTCCTCTTTGCTTAGATATTTTGTAATATCTGGGTCCATTTTAACAAGGTCGTAGAGCGCTACTTTTTCATTCCATGCCCGCATGGCCTGTCTTTGTACCATCTCATAAGCCTTTTGTCTCTTTAGACCTTTTTCAATTAGCGCTATTAAAATACGCTGAGAGAAAAAGAGGCCAAAGGATAGGTAGAGATTTCTCTCCATATTTTCTCTGTTGACTTTTAAATTCTTCAGGACATTGGTCATCCTATTTAGCATATAGTCTATTAATATGGTTGAATCGGGCATTATAACCCTTTCAACAGATGAGTGCGAGATGTCCCTTTCATGCCAAAGGGCCATATTCTCCAAAGCCGCAATACTATTGGTTCTAACCAATCTGGCGAGACCACACAAATTTTCAGCAGATATGGGATTTTTTTTATGGGGCATTGCCGAAGAACCCTTCTGCCCCTTTGAGAAACCCTCCTCTACCTCAAGTACTTCTGTCCTCTGTAAGTGCCTTAGTTCCAGGGCAAGTCTTTCAATTGTTCCACCTATCTGTGCAAGTACACTGAAGTAAAATGCATATCTGTCCCTTTGAATAATTTGAGTGGAAATTGGATCAACCTCTAGGTTTAATAATTCACATGCTATTTTTTCTACTTCAGGGAGCAGATGGGCATAGGTCCCCACTGCTCCTGATATTTTCCCAACACTGATCTCCTCTAGAGCCTGTTTCCACCTGGTCTTTTGTCTCTTGAACTCTGCATAAAATGTAGCCAGTTTCAAACCAAAACTTGTTGGTTCTGCATGGACTCCGTGGGTCCTCCCTATTACCACCAGGGATTTATATTTATAGGCCATTTCTTTTAGCTGAGCCAAAATTTTTTTAAGATCCTCTAAAATAACCTCTCCTGCCTCTTTGAGAAGTAAACTGTTTGCAGTGTCAACAATGTCAGATGAGGTGCATCCAAGGTGGATAAATCTGGACGCTGGCCCTACCTTCTCCTCCACAGCAGTCAAAAAGGCAATCACATCATGCTTTGTTACTTCTTCAATTTCCAATATTCGCTTTAGGTCAAAATCTGCCTTAGACCTTATCTCGCTCATCTCTTTGTCAGGAATATATCCCAATTTGTGCCATGCCTCGCAAACTGCAAGTTCCACATCTAGCCATTTTCTAAACTTATTTTCCAATGACCAAATATCTCCAAGTTCCTTCCTTGTATATCTCTCAATCATGAAAACAGCCTTTTATTAATCGTTTTTTGTGCTTTGGGTTGAAGTGGATGTGGTTTTGCTGGTTTCTGTGGTAGATGCCGTTGGCTTGGAGCCATTTCCATTTTTCCCATTTCCACCATTACCCATGCTTGATGTCTTGGACCTTCCATAATCTGTGACATACCAACCTGATCCCTTTAAAATAAAAGAGGTATTTGATATGAGCCTCTTTGCCTTAGCCCCGCACACGCTACATGTAACTTCCCTATCTTTGAAGTCCTTTTGCCATTCCTCAAATCTGTGTCCACAAGATGTGCATTCATATTCATAGATGGGCATAATAAATCACCTCCTTTTGAAGTTACTAACATTTTTGCTGCACTTAAGTAAGTAAGTCCCATCAACAGATAGTCAACAATGGTAGGACATCTCATTTTTGGGGCTTAAGATTTTCTTGTTTCCTTGGCCTCTTTAATCCTCAGTTTCAATCTCTTTCTCCTTCTTCTCCTTCTCCGGTCAAGCTCTTTTCTCCTCTCAATTTTTTTGTGTCTTGCCATATTATTACATCCTCCTTGCTGAAATTTGGTTGAGCACAATTAATTATCAGCTATATGGTTGGTTGTCTAGAGCTAGATAGATACCAATTTGTATTTTCTTTGGCCTATACCTAGACTTTCAGCATATTCAAGACAATATTCTCCCTGGGTTTTGGGATGAATTGCCTTGAACTTGTCTAGATACTTAGAAGGATCTTCTCTGTACTGACCGACATTGTTTGCATAAGCTTTGTTCACAAGATCTAAACATGCCTGGTCAAGGGCAACTGGATCATAAGAAAGAGCCACACCTATATCTGGGCAAATTGGTGCATCACTAAAACCAACACAATCACACACAGGTGACACCTGAATTATGAAATTTATATGGAGTATGGGTTTTTTGAAATTGGATACAAATGCTGCAAAATATTCAACAAGTCTCTCTAAAAATACCTTTACATCTACTTTCCAATTAACATCCAATGCATTATTTCTACATGCCAGGAGACAGTTGGCGCATCCAACACATCTTTCATGGTCAACCCAAATCTTGTTCTCATCATCTAAAGATAATGCACCTGCTTCACATGACTCAATACATCTGCCACAGCCAATACAATTTTTTCTATTGACCTTAGGCCCAAGACCGCAGTGTTGCTGCATCTTTCCCCTTCTTGATGCGCCACCCATGCCAATATTTTTAATAGCTCCTCCAAAGCCAGTTAATTCATGTCCCTTAAAGTGGCTTAAGTTTATTATTGCATCTGCCTCAAAAAGATCCCTGCCAAAGTAGTATTGCTGAAAGTGTTTTCCTGCAAAGTTTAGGGTAAGCTCATTAGTACTTTTAATGCCGTCAGCTATTATTACTGGTGCTCCCACAATAGCAGGATCAAATCCATGTTGAGCGGCCCTTAAAACATGGGAGACAGCCTCTCCCCTTTCTCCTACATACAGTGTGTTTGTGTCAGTTAAAAAGCATTTTGTCCCCGCTTTTTTGAGGAGCTTTACAATTGGTTGGACCCATATGGGAGATATAAAGCTAGTGGTACCCTTTTCTCCAAAGTGCATTTTAATAGCAACCAGGTCTTTGGGTTCCAATTTTGTTAAAAATTCAGATCTGTTAATTAATTTTTTTATTTTTTTCTCATAAGGTGCCTTGTAAGATGTCCTTAAATTCCAAAAAAATACTTCACTGGCCATAATCTTCCCCCTTTTTGTTTACAGATCAAAAAAACCTGATAGATTTTCCATAAAATCTATTGTTATATTTAGGTTGAGAGCTTTCAAATACTTCATTACTATTGTCTGTTTTTTTTCAAAAATCTCTCTTTCTCTATCTAATATATGTAGCTTATACTCTCCATCCATTATTCTTATTCTAAAATTTTTAAGTCCTGTTCTTAATATATAGCTTTCAGCCCTATTTATTACATCCAAGATTTTGGGATTAATCTTTGTGTTATATGGAAATCTTGTTAAAAGACAGGGCCGTGACGGAAATTTATTTACAGGTAAGCCCAATTTGTATCCCAAGAGCCTTATTTCATCTTTAGACATCTCAATCATTTTAAAAGGACTGAAGACTTTCATCTCCTCTATTGCATTCATGCCTGGCCTGTATTCTTTGGTGTCATCTATATGTGATCCTTCAATTATTATTTTGTCAGGAAATTTTTGCTTAATCCTGCTGAATAGATGCTTTTTGCAATAATAACACCTTGTTTTTTTGTTTTCCTTGACTTCTTTTATGTGTAATAGATTAATCTCAAACTCACTATAATCAAGGCAAATATCTTTAAAAATCCCATTGGCCCATTCTTTCTCATACATAGCAATATGATTTCCTTTAAAAAATACTCCTTTAAACTTTAACTTATAAGTAGTTATGAATTTAGCCAGAACTGTGCTATCCAATCCTCCTGAGACTGCAATAATCCCAGGTTGCAGATGTTCCAATATTTTTTTTAATTTTTTTATTTTTTGAGAAAAAACCATGATTTTGACTTTACTTTAACCCATTGATATAGTCTAGGAAAAAAATTGAGTAGGAGTCTATTATGGATTTTGATGTGGTTGTAGTCGGGGCTGGGCCAGGGGGAGCCAGTAGTGCCTATTTTTTAAACAAAGGTGGAGCAAAGGTACTTGTAATAGAGAAAAAGGCCCTTCCTAGATATAAAGTTTGTGCTGGTGGAGTTCCTGTTGCAGCTCTGGAGTATTTTCCCTTTTCTTTTGATCCAGTTAATGAAGACCACATTGATAGGGCTACTTTTTGCTATAAAGAAGATAGCATTACCCAGGATGTTCCTCCAAAGTGTTTAAGTACAGTGATGAGAGATGAATTTGACTATCATATATTAAAAAATGCATCAGTTGAAGTCATGGATAGATCCCCTGTGGAGCAAATATCAGTCTATAGAACCCATGTCCTGGTTAAGGTTAAAGGGGGAAAAACTGTCAGGTGCAAGTATGTAATTGGTGGTGATGGAGCTGCTTCAGTGGTAAAAAAGTGGTTGGGTCTTTTGACAAATATGGATATGGGGCTGGCCTTAGAAGCAGAGGTGAAAGTAAGAGACGACATTTTGGATAGGTATAGATCCAGGATATTGGTCTCCTTTGGCCTTCTGGAAAGGGGTTATTTTTGGATATTTCCCAAAAGGTCTCACCTGTCTGTTGGTATAGGAAATATGACAAATGGTGTTAGGATGAGAGATGTACTGGTCAATGTATTGAAAGAAAGAGACCTACCTACTCAAGGGGTTAAGGTCTATGCACATCCACTTCCTATTTATACTGGTAGGTATGCAACACTACATAAAAACAGGGCATTTTTAGTTGGTGATGCAGCGAATTTAGTTGATCCCTTAACAGGAGAAGGGATTAGACATGCAATATTAAGTGGAAAAATTGCAGCAGAGTGCATTTTGAAATCAAAAGAATACTTATATTCCAGGGAAATTTATCGGAAAATAGGAAAGGATCTGATATGGGCAAAACGGCTCTCTGATTTTTTTTATACACATCAATATTTTTGTTACAAGTACTTGGTAAAAAATAGATTTATATTCCGTGATTTAATGAGAATTATAAGTAATAGATGCAGTTATAAGAGGACACTTTTTAGTGTCCCCTTATATTTTTTGCTCAACTTATCTTTTAAGTCCTGTTCTTAATTTGTCTGATTCAGCTCATAAAAAATAATAATTGTTCTTTTTTTCCTGAAACCAATTGGGCCTGGATGGGTATTTATTCCCACGTAGAGTTCTTTTTTTGAGTCGTTGTCTATATCATTTATACCATAGTCCATAATAGAACCCTTTATGGTCTTTGTTTTCCATTTTGTATTTAGTCCCACACCATCCCAAATGAGTGCATGGATTTGGCCTTCAGGAAATTCCCTGTATCTGGAAAAAAATGCAGATGAAAGGGACATATTGTGGGCAACAATTAATTCAAATTGTCCATCTCCTTCTAGGTCATAAGGTATAAGTCTGGTTGGCAAATAATACATGTGTTTGGGATCTGTCACTGACTCCCCAAGTCCTGGAAGGGCGTTAGAGGTTACAATTCCAACAGATGAGCCTGCATATCTGGTGTTTGTTTTATATAATATGCTAAGGTCATCTGAAAAAACTTTCAGTCGATCATAGTAGTCTGCTATTATTATTTTATATGTATTCTTTTCAGGTAGATATGCGAAATTAAATACATTAGCCCCTTGAGGGAGTTTAAGCCTTATCCCTAGCTGATATTTCCCGTTCATGGACACTACCTCATGTACCCCTGGAGAAAAAATTCTTCCAATGCCTGGGGCTTGTCCCACAAGTCTTTTTGAATAATCTGGAGGTATCCTTTTTACATTGATGTAAAATTTAATCCTTTGGGCCTTTACTTTAAACCTATTGTTTTTGAATGTTAGCACCAAGGAGTTAGGTGATCCCTCATTGTCTATTGAAGAAACAAATATTTCTGAATACCCATCCCTGTCCCCATCAAAAACATTTATATTTAATCCCCTGTTGTTTTTGCCAAAGTCAAATTCATCGATTTTTTTTAGTTTATGTTTATATAGGATATAGGCCCACACTTTGTGGTGGGACAATATAAATATTTCATTCTTACCGTCACCATTTCCATCTCCCACGTCTATACCAACCATTTCAAAGGGTAGTGATTGTGTTCTGATAAATCCTATTTGATTAGTGCCTGGTAATTGGGTATATTCAAAAGATGGATTTAATTTTTGAGGTCCATAACTAGTTGTATTTTCTTCTTCTCTTCTAGTCTGTATTTTAGGTTTTATGCCAAGTATTTTGTCTTTTATATAAACTGCTTCTGCGTCAAATTTAGAAAGTAGATTGTCCTGGGATCCGCTTATATTTCGGGTAAAAGACTTTCCTTTTTTATCCAATACATTAATATCAATGCTAATATTGTTTCCCACTACTGTAACATCACCAAAAATAAGGACATCCAGATTATTCTCTTTTATTAACTTCATTGGGCTGTCACTGGTATTTGTTACTTTTACTGGTTCTAACTTAGATGGAGTTGAGAGCCTTGAAATTAACATTGACTGGACTCCTTGGGAAAGATACCTAAATTCTTTGGGACCATTAACACTGAATGGAAGCACTGAAAATTTTTTTACTTGAGCTGAAATGGCCATGTTTGGAATCAAAAAGAATATAAAAAGCAAAATAAACTTCCTCATCTTTCTTGTCCTCCATATATTCATTACAGAGCTAATTTCGAGCCAGTTCTAACACTTATGTATTATGAGGTAAAGAATATTTTTAGGGGAAAATATGGGAAATTCATTTAGGATTACACTGGATTACAAACATATTAATATAGCTGAGGATATTTTAAAAAAAGAAGGATTTGTAATAGAACCAGTTAGTTTTTATTCAAAGGCAAGGATATGTATAGAAAATGAGATAAAATTAGGTAGCTCCCTTTTAAATTTTTTTGGCCATATCTATATTCAAGACCTCTCGTCCATGTTACCCCCATTGATTTTGTCTCCAAAAAAAGGGAGTGTTGTCCTGGATCTTTGTGCAAGTCCTGGGGGAAAGACTGCCATCCTAAGCGAGCTTATAGGAGATGAAGGTCTAATCGTTGCCAATGAACCAAACAAAAAAAGATACATGACTCTAAAAAGGAATTTAGAGAGGTTAAACATTTTTAATGTTTGCTTAACTAGCTATAGGGGAGAGGAATTTCCAGAAGAAATGAACTTTTCTTACATACTTTTAGATGTTCCATGTAGTGGGTGGGGTACAGCAAATAAAAACCCACGAGTAATGGATATTTGGCATGGGGATAAGATAGTGCCCCTTATAAAGCTCCAGAGAGAATTATTGAAAAAGGCATATAGCCTCCTTGGTCCAGGTGGAAGATTGGTTTATTCTACTTGTACTACAAATGTGGAAGAAAATGAAAACCAGATAAAATGGGCAATAAAAGAGTTAGGGTTTAGACTCATCCCCTTATCAAGGATTGAAGGCTTTGAATATTTTTCAGAAAAATTACCAGGTGCCCTTTCCATTAAGGGACATAAACTTGGTTCTCAAGGTTTTTTTGTGGCTTGTCTGGAAAGGGATGCTACAAAAAACTTAAAAATGGAAGTTGTAAATAAGGATTGTATGAAGGACTATAACCTTTTAGATCAGGCTATAATAAAAAAAGGATTTCAGTTAGCAGGACTCAAATTTACAAATTTTTCCAATGGATTTTTTTATTTAAAAAAAGACAAGGTCTTTTTTAAAAGGATATTGGAGGGAGCTAAAATAAAGACACAGGGGCTTTTTCTTGGAAAGGTAAAATCTTCTAATTTCTTCCCTAAAATTGGGTTGTGGAGGTTTTTTGACGAGAATGGGGAAAATAAAATTGTTATATCTGATATAAGCCAAATAAAAGGGCTTATTTCTGGGAAGAGCTTGCCATATTCTGGAAAAGTTAAATATGTACAGCTATTTTACAAAGACCTCCCACTCACTTTATTAAAAGTTCAGGGAGGAAGGTGTCTTATTAGTAAATAACTCGCCCAAGTTTATCAAAATTTGGGCTAAGATGAACCTTTTTTTGTTATCTCATCCACTTTTTGGTTGTAGAATGCTATGACTTCTCTTCTTCTCAGCATGCCCAATAGTTGCTTTGGATATCTTAGGTCAACAACAGGCAAACTATCTAGATTTTTTTTGGTGAATTTTTTCATAACTGTCTGTAAATCGTCTTTAAAATTAGTGGTAATTATATCTGTCGTAGCTATGTCTTTTACAATGATTAAATGTTCAACGCCTTCTGCAAATAAAATACTTCTAAAATCTGTATTTGAGAATATACCAACCAACTCTCCCTTTTTGTTAACTACAGGGAAATAGTGTTGATTGGTATTTGCAAAAAATTTTTTAAATTCTGCAAAACTCATATATTCTGGTACAGTATCCACATGCCTAATCAAATGCTTTATGTCCCTAACATAATAAGACTTCAAGATATCAAAGAAGAACTCTCCTGCATGTGCAGGAGACGCTGGTCGATTTTTTACTTGCTCTGCATAGATTGTCCAGGATTTGGAAAAATTATAGCACAATATGCAGACCAAAAAACTTGGAAGGAGAAGTTCATAGGAGTTGGTCATTTCACTGACAAAAATAATTGTAGAGATTGGGGCATTTGATACAGCAGAAAAAAAACCAGCCATACCAAGTATGGCCATGGCCTGGGGAGACACGATTATTTCTGGCATGAGATTATTAAAAAATATTCCCACAGCTCCTCCTAAACACCCTCCAATTACCACAGAAGGTCCAAAAACACCACCAGATCCACCTGAGCCTATGCTAAAAGAAGTAGTGAGGATTTTACCAAATGCAACACCAATTAAAATATAAATACTGACCTGATTAAAAAGGGCCTTTTGAAGTATTCCATAACCAAAAGAAAGGGTTTGTGGGAGGAAAAATCCAATAATGCCCGTCAAAAATCCTCCTATTGCTGGTTTAATCCAATTGGGTATTGTTAGATTTTTGAAGAAATCATGGACTGTGTAAAATGTTTTTACGTAGAGAAAACTGGCTCCACTTAAAATAAGGGCCAAAATAGTATATGGCCCAAGTTCAATTGGGTTTTTGAAAAAATATGGAGGGGAGTCAAAAAGTGAGCCAAAGCCAAATATCATGCAAAAAACACAATAGGCTACTATGGAAGAGATCCCTGCAGGAATGAGGACATCTGGCTCAAAATCTGGATCCTTATATAATACTTCTGAGGCAAAAAGGGCACCAGCGAGAGGTGCCCTAAATATACTTCCAACTCCAGCCCCAATTCCAGCTGCCATCATAACTCTTCTTTCATTGGGTGAAAGTTTTAGTTTTGTGGCCAAAAATGATCCAAAACCTGCTCCAATTTGGGCAATGGGACCTTCTCTACCTCCAGATCCCCCAGATGTTAAAGTAATAGCTGAAGCAATTGTCTTAACAATTGGCACCTGGGGGCGGATTAGGCCCCCTTTTTTGTGGTATGCTTCTATTGCAGCATCGGTCCCATGACCTTCTGCTTCTGGGGCAAATGTATAGACAATAAACCCACTTATAAATCCTCCAAGGGTGGGTAAGACAAGGAGCATCCATCTATTAAATGGGGTATTGGTATGGGGGAAAAAAGGTATCTCACCTTTCGGGCCTTCAGGCCTGTAACCAGCAAGCATGTCAAGTAGATAATGCATACCTGCATCGCACAAAAATTGGAAGATTACTGAACCAAGTCCAGCGATGATGCCAATAGAGATAAAAAACAGAAGAAATCTTGTGGACCTCTTTATATCCCTAGACAAAAATAGACCCATTTAATGATTCCTTGCCTTATAATTTTGTGGCCTTTAGTCCTTCTACTAGCTTGTTATAAAATCCAATAATTGATTTTCTTCTTAAAAGACCCAATATTTTCCCATCATCTCTGTCAGATAACACAGGTAATGCATCTATATTTTTATTGGTCAGTTTATCCAGGGCAATATTTAGGGTTTCATCAGGATATGTAACCACCACGTTGGAGACTGCTATGTCTTTTATAATAACCAAGTTTTCTATTTCAGGATTAAATAACACATGTCTAAAGTCTGAGCTAGAGAATATACCTGTTAGTTTCCCATTTTTGTCAACCACAGGAAAAGAGTATTGGGTGGTATTAATGAAGATTTTTCTTTTAAAATCTGAGAACTTCATCTCTTCTGGGACCACATAAACAGGATCTAACTCATCTAATAACTCTTCTACCTTATGGTCGCTTAAAATATCCACAAACAGCTCACCAGAATGGGCTGGAGATTGAAATTTGTTGTCCAACTGGTTTTCGTAGATAGATATGTTTCTGTTAAAAAATATACATATTGCTGAGCAAAACATAAGGGGCGCAAGGAGTCCATAGTCCTGGGTAAGCTCACATACTATAATAAATGGACCAATAGGAGCTGACCCTGCTCCTGCAAAAAATGAGGCCATGCCAACTAATACAAATGCACCTGGATGCTGGACAAAGTGGGGAAAATGTATATGCGCGTATGTTCCAATTATTCCTCCTGCCATACCACCAACAAAAAGGGTTGGAGCAAACATACCTCCGCTCATTTCAGAACCAATGGTAACAGAAGTTGCAATAGTCTTAGCAACCATTAAGGTGACCATTGTAAGTAAGGACAATTTCCCCAATATGGCTAGCTCCAGGTAACCATAGCCACCACTTAGCACATAGGGCATGAACATCCCCATGAGTCCCATGACCAGTCCACCAAGTCCACATGTTATAACTAGCCCTGCACGCTTTTTTATTTCTTGAAATATTGAATACTTAATAAAGAAAAATGTCTTTACATAAAGAAAACCACAAAGTGCACAAAATAGTGCCAGTATCAAATAAAAGGGCAATTCCTTTGGACTAAAATAAAAATGTGGGATTTCAAATATGGGATGATTGCCATATATCAAGGTAAAAACTGTATAAGCTATTACAGATGAGATAATGGCGGGAAGTAAGGCTTCGCTCTCAAAGTCCTCTTTGTAAATAATTTCCACTCCAGTTATTGCACCGCCAAGAGGCGCCCTAAAAATAGCTCCAAGACCTCCACCTGCTCCAGCAAGTAGGAGTATTCGCCTCTCCTTTGGAGAAAGTTTTAAAAGTGAAGCCAGATATGAGCCTATGCCTCCTCCAATTAAGGTAATTGGACCTTCCCTACCAGCACTGCCACCGCTTCCAATGGTAAATACAGCAGTTAGTCCCTTTAAAAATGTAACTAATGGCTTTATTCTCCCTTCATTTTGGTGAAATGCCCTGGTTATTGTGTCTGTTCCATCTGTTATGTGGTCTTGTTGGGCATAAGGGATAAATTTTTTCACTAAAACTCCTGTAATAAGCCCAACCAGGGTAGTAAAAACTGGTATTAGCCAGGGTCTAAATTCTCCAGGATTGCCTTTAAAAATTTCTTCACCACTTGGCCCAGGGATAGAGACGCCTGCAAGGTGGTGAATGAGTTTAAATTTAGTCCATTCAATTCCAAAAAAGAATAAAGCTGCAGCCAATCCCGCAAGTATGCCAACCAAAACACTAAGCATTATAAGTCTAAAAGAAGATATGCCCTTATACACATCCTTAATTGTTTTCCAAAGGGAGCTTATTTCTGAAATAATATTTTCCATGGTGCTTATCTCTACAAATTAAAATTGTGCTTGTTCATCAAAATTTGGACCAACCAACAAAAAATTATTGGGCAGGGTAGATTGCATAATTTCAAGCTTTCCGCCAAAAGTAATTCCTTTTATTAGTCCATGACCAAATATTCCGGCAACTATCAGGGAATCATGGGGAACATTAAATAGGTTCTGTTCAAAGTCCCCATCTTCAAAAAAATGCCAGTTTTGGATCTTTGATAAAATGTCTCTAGTTTCCCTGTTTGATTTTAATATTGTTTTGTATGTTGTTAGATCTTTATTTTCATTTTGGGTAAAAAAATATAGAGGCACTCCTGCCCTACTAGCTATTTTAAATCCTAATATTGCAGCTTTTAGACTGGTAGCTGATCCTCCAAACATTACCAAAACAGATTTCCATGGCTTATATATTAATGATGGAAGGTACACAGGAAATCTGGCATTTAAAATTATCTTTCTAACAATAGGTCCTATTTGACCTGGATATATTTTATTTAAAAGCCCCTTTATGACCCTGGGACAGGCCATATATGAAAAGTCAGTTGGCAAATCTGGAAGGGTAGAGGCACTGAATTCTTTTATTTCCACATAGGATGCGTAGGATTTTTCCTGCTTTAAGATTTTATCAATCCTGGACTTTGCAAGATCCAACTCCTTTAAATAACTATCGTCCAATGTGACCTGCACAGCCTCATTTTCAAAATACATATTGAATTTTTGAAATTTAGGGATATATATATATAGCTCAATATCTAAGTTTTTCGCAAAGTAGATGGAACTAAGAAGAGTTTCTCTTCCATATGGCACATTGCGATAAATGTGTAGGATGCCTCTATCCATTTTTTAAAATTTCCTTTGCTTTTTCTATATCCTTTAATATTTGGGACTTTAGTTCCTCAATGCCAGAAAATTTTTTTTCTGACCTGATCCTATCCACAAAATGTACTCTAAAATCCTGTCCATAGATATCTTTATTAAAATCAAAAATATGCACTTCCACAGACAGAACCCTGTTCCCAAATGTTGGATTATAACCAACATTTGCCACACCTTTATATTTTTTATCTTCTAGTTCAGCAAAAACTGCATACACACCGGTTTTTGGTACTAGTTCATCAACAAGATTTAAATTCGCTGTGGGAATACCAAGGAGCCTGCCACCTCTTTTATGTCCCTCTACTACCTTGCCATATACCTGGTAATATCTATTTAACATTGGTACAACTTCTCTAACCTTGCCCTCTTGTACCAATGTCCTTATCCTGGTTGAGCTCACAACCTCTCCTTTAAAATAGACAGGTTCCACCTGGATTACCTCAAAATTTAGATCTTTCCCCAGCTTCTTAAGTAGATTATAATCCCCCTGTCTGTTTTTCCCAAACCTATAATCATATCCAATAATAATTTCTTTAACCCTAAGGGGTAATAAAAACTTTGTAACAAAATCTTTTGCACTAATGTTAGCCAAATCTTTAGTAAACTTAAGGCATATGGTAACACCAACTCCCAGTTTTTCCAGGAGTTCTAATTTTTGATTTAGGGGAGTAATAACTGGAGGACGCTTACCAGCTATGACTTTTAAAGGATGTGGCTCAAAGGTAACCAACACTGAATCTGCATTTAAGGAATTAGCCCTTTCAATCAATTTTTCAATAAGAGCTCTATGTCCAACATGTACTCCGTCAAAATTCCCAATAGATATCACTGAACCCATCTTAATGTTCTCACGAATTTCCTCGATGCTACCATAGACTTCCATTAGAAATTCCTCCCACTTATAGGTGGGAATAAAAATAGGGGGGATCTGGGGAAATGTAAAGGGATAATTGCAAGTGAGAATTAATTAGCCTTGCAAAAATTGTCTGTAATTGACAAAAATTGAACTTTAATTATTGGAATTTGTTTATTTTCTCTCAAGGATGATGAGTTTTTTAGCTAGATTTGTGTTGGCATAGGTCTTGAAATACACTTTAGCAAATTAAAAAAACAAGGAGGTGTACTATGAACGGACAAAAAGGTTTTACATTGGTTGAATTACTCATTGTAATTGCCATTATCGGTATCTTAGCTGCAATTGCTATCCCTCAGTTTGGCAAATACAGGGTAAATGCTGCTAAAAAGGCGTGTGAGGCTGACCTTAGAAATGCTATCAGTATGTGCGCCGGGCATCTTGCGGATAATGCTAGTGCACAAAATTGTACAGCAGGAACAGATTATCCAGCATCTACAACTAATGCAAATCCGATCACTTTAAATGTAAATACTAGTGATGGGTCAATTAATGGAACCGCTACTTGTGCTGGTGCAGCAAATGGAATTACATGTACTGCTACCAATACAAGTGGCAGTATGCAAATTACCTGTCAGTAGCCAATTTCTCAAATTTTCAAAAAACACAATTCAAAGAAGGCAGGCCAAAAGGGGCCTGCCTTCTTTTTTACAAAATCACCAGCTTCTTTATAAGTCCCACCACTTCATCTGGATCATCCATGGTTGAGAATATTTCAAAATCACATTCTTTGATGAATTTTCTTTGAAGTAGTTTGTTTTTAAACCAATCGATAAGTGGAGACCAGAAGTCTTTGTCCACTAAAATGATTGGAAAAGGTTTAATTCTCTTTGTCTGGGTCAGGACCAAGGCCTCGCTTAACTCATCTAAGGTGCCAAAGCCTCCAGGCATTACCACATAGGCCATGGCGTATTTTATAAACATCACCTTTCTTACAAAGAAATATCTAAAATCCACCCTTGTATCGATAAAGTCATTGGGTTTTTGCTCTAAGGGTAGATGAATATGCAGGCCCACTGATTTACCCTTTCCATCTTTGGCCCCTTTATTGCCTGCCTCCATTACCCCTGGACCACCTCCTGTTATTATTGAATAACCCTCTTGTGCCAGTTTTTTTGCTATATTGTAAGCTAGGTCATAAACTGGGTCCTGGGGTTCAACCCTTGCAGAGCCAAATATGGATACTGCAGGACCAACATTTTTTAAGGTATCAAAGCCATCTACAAATTCAGCTATAATTTTAAATAATCTCCATGAATCCTCGTAAGATAGATCATCAATTACATATTGTCTTATGTCCACGAGCGAGACCTCCATTCCATTATATTTAATAAAAAAGCCGCCTTTAAAGCATATTAAAGGCGGCTTATGCCCAGCAATTACAAACTATTACTTGTTATCTTCTGGCTCTTGCCTCATTTACTCTTATCCTTCTTCCACCAAACTCAGTTCCGTCTAAATTTTCCATTGCTTTTTGTGCATCCTCTTCTTTCATCTCAACAAAGCCAAACCCCCTGGGCCTTCCTGTTTGGCGATCTTTGATTAGGTTAACATCTGTAACTTCGCCAAATTGAGAAAAAAGCTCCCTTACATCCTCCTCTTTTGAAGAAAAAGGAAGATTTCCAACATACATCCTCTTCATAAAAAACTCTCCTAACAATGAAAATAAAAATTAACAAAAAAAACCTACAAACCAATTACAGCCTGATTTAAATATACTATTTTGTCAAGTAAAAAATGGATTTTGTTTTGGCTTGAGATTGTTATGCCTATTTTGTAACATAAGTGATCAAAACATTTGAGGTGGGAACATGGAAATATGTGAGATAAGGGAGACAAAAAAGATATATGTGGGTGGCGTTGATGTTGGGGGGGGTGCTCCAATTAGGGTCCAGTCAATGACCAATACAATTACTGAGGATTGTGGAACCACAATTTCTCAAATAAAACGACTGGAGCAGGTTGGGTGTGAGATAATTAGGGTTGCTGTAAATAATCCTGAGGCTGCAAAGGCTGTGTTGAGGATAAGGGAACAAATAAATATACCCCTTATAGCTGACGTGCATTTTGACTATAAGCTCGCTGTGCTTGCTGTAGAAAATGGAGCCCATGGGGTTAGAATCAATCCAGGTAATATTGGTGGAGAAAAAAGGCTAAATTTTGTAATTGATGCCTGCAAGTCAAATAACTCTATTATACGCATAGGGGTGAACAGTGGGTCATTGGAAAAGGATTTGCTAAAAAAGTACCAGGGCCCCGCCCCTGATGCTTTGGTGGAAAGTGGCCTCAGGTGGGTTAAGAAAGTGGAAAATAGAGGCTTTTATAACATAAAGGTCTCTTTAAAATCTTCATCTGTGATCCACACCATAAAAAGCTACAGTCTTTTTTCAAAAAAATGTGACTATCCCCTTCATGTTGGCATTACTGAGGCTGGGCCTGGTATTCGTGGTGCAATCAAAAGTGGTGTTGGTATTGGTATCATACTAGCCCAGGGAATAGGGGATACAATCAGGGTTTCCCTAACTGGTGATCCCACACAGGAGGTAATAGCAGGGTATGAGATCTTGAGATCTCTTGGCCTAAGAGATAGGGGCCCTGAGATCATATCTTGTCCTACTTGTGCTAGAACTGAAATAGATGTAGCCTATCTTGTCTCTCAAGTGGAAAAGTGGGTATCAACTGAGGAGTTGCCAATAAAAGTAGCTATAATGGGGTGTGTTGTGAATGGTCCAGGGGAAGCTAAAGAGGCTGATATTGGTATTGCTGGTGGGAAAGAGTTGGGTGTTATTTTTAGGAAGGGTAAGGTGGTAAAAAAGGTGTATAACCGAGACAGATTACTGGAAGAATTCAAAAAAGAGTTTAAAAAATGCATAGAAGATAAGAAAAAGGAGATTTCACAATGAAATTTAGTAAATTTTATTGTCCTACTCTAAAAGAGGATCCCCAGGATGCTGAAGTGATAAGTCATAAACTCCTTGTCAGGGGGGGTATGATAAGAAAGTTAACATCAGGTATTTATTCTTTTTTACCCATGGGACTCAGGGTCCTTAGAAAGGTGGGTCAGATTGTAAGAGAAGAAATGGACAAGGCTGGTTGTATGGAAGTAATGATGCCTGTTGTACAGCCTGCTGAGCTTTGGCAAGAGAGTAAGAGGTGGGATTTTTATGGAAAGGAGTTACTGAGGTTTAAAGATAGGCATGATAGGGACTTTTGTTTGGGTCCTACCCACGAGGAAGTTGTTACTGATATTGTTAGAAATGAGGTCAGATCTTATAGACAACTTCCCTTAAATCTATATCAAATCCATACCAAGTTTAGAGATGAAATCAGACCACGCTTTGGCCTCATGAGATGTAGAGAATTTATAATGAAAGATGGATATTCATTTGATAGGGACGAGGTGGGTGCAGAAGAAAGCTATAGGAAAATGTATGAAGCATATACAAAAATTTTTCAACGAATAGGACTTAGGTTTAGGGCAGTTCAGGCTGACACAGGACAAATCGGAGGAAGTTTTTCCCATGAATTTATGGTTCTTGCAGACACAGGTGAAGATACAATTGTAGTCTGTGAGGCCTGTGACTTTGCATCTAACTTAGAAAAGGCTGAGGTTGTGTCCAGAGAAAAATCAAAAAATATTGAAGCAAAAAGTGGATCAGGAAAGCTAGAAGAGGTTCATACACCAAACAAACACACAGTAGAGGAAGTATCAGAATATCTAAATGTACCCAAAGAAGCTATTGTAAAGACTTTGATATATGTCTTGGATAATGATGTAGTTGCGTTTGTAATTCCTGGGGATAGGGAATTAAATGAAGCCAAGGTCAAATCTGCCTTAAAAGTTCCTGAGATTCGCATGGCCACCCATGAGGAGGTATATGAGGTTTCAGGATGTGAAGTTGGGTTTGCAGGTCCCATTGGGCTTGGGGTTAAAAAGATATATGTAGATAAATTGCTTTTAGGCAGAAAGGGGCTTATTTGCGGTGCCAATAAAAAGGATTATCACCAAAAAAATTTAGATATAAGTAAACATTTAAAAGATGCTGAATTTTTGGATCTGGTTAATGTGAAGGAAACTGATCCGTGTCCTCAATGTGGAGGACAACTTAAATTTTTAAAAGGCATAGAAGTAGGTCATGTTTTTAAACTGGGCACAAAATATTCTGAGGCCATGAACGCCAAGTTCATTGATGTTGATGGAAAGGAAAAATTTATGGTAATGGGCTGTTATGGAATTGGTGTTAGTAGAATAGTTGCTGCTGCCATAGAGCAGAACCATGATGAAAATGGCATGATTTTTCCACCATCCATTGCTCCTTTTGAGGTCTGTCTAATCTCTTTAGATGTAAAAGATGGGAAAGTGATGGGTGTGTCAACGGAAATATATAATAAGCTTGTAGAGTTAGGCATTGATGTGCTTTGGGATGAAAGGGATCTTAGGCCAGGTTTTAAGTTTAAGGATGCTGATTTAATTGGTTTTCCCATTCATATTTATGTGGGGAAAAAAAGTTTGAGTAAAGGGTATGTGGAAGTAAAAGATCGCAAAAGAGGTGAGGTGGTTAAAGTGGTTATTGAGGATTTTGTCCCGCAATTCAAATCCATTAGGACCAATATTTGGAGTTCATGGGGCCTTATTGGTCCATAGAAATAAGGAGTACTTAATTGGCATTTGAGAGAAAGGTTTACTCTGTATTTGAACTCACCCTAATTATAAGATCTATTTTGGAACAAGAGTTCCCTTTAGTATGGGTGAAGGGAGAGATTAGCAATCTTTCCAGGGCTACGTCTGGTCATATATATTTCTCGTTAAAGGATGCAAATTCTGTAATTTCTGCAGTTTGGTTTAAATCAAATCACAATCTCGGTCAAAATCTAACTCCAGATTCCCTGAGAAATGGTAAAAAGGTGCTCTGTGCAGGTAAGGTCAGTGTATATCCACAGAGGGGCAATTATCAACTTATAGTGGAATTTATAGAGGAAGTAGGTATTGGCGAGCTCTATGTTGAACTTGAGATGTTAAAACAAAAGCTCAAAAATAAAGGTTATTTTGATGAATCCAGAAAACGGCCCATACCTAGAAATCCTAGACGTGTGGGTGTAATCACCGCCCCCTCTGGTGCAGCAATTCAAGATTTTTTAAAAGTAGCCAGGGAAAGGGGAATGGATCATATTGTCAGGATATATCCTTCTTTGGTTCAGGGTATAGAGGCTCCCCAGGATATAGCCAGAATGATTGAGATTGCCAATATAGATGGATGGGCAGAAGTTTTAGTTCTTATTAGAGGAGGAGGAAGCTTTGAAGACATACATGTCTTTAACTCTGAAATTGTAGCAGAGGCCATATATAAGTCAAAGATACCAGTTGTTACAGGTATAGGGCATGAAATAGATTACACAATAGCTGATATGGTGGCAGATTTGAGATTGGCCACTCCAACTTATGTGGCTGACTTTCTATGGGATCCGGTTGAAAATTATGTCCAGATGTTGGATTCCCTAACTTTATCACTTGAAAGAAATATTTATGTATATATAAATGCTAGGGCAGAAAGATTAAAAAATTATTTGGACCAATTAAATGGTATTGCTCCAAATAATATATTGAATAGAATGCAGTATTCATTTGTTCAATGGACTAAAGATCTTGAATCAGAATTTGGGAGGATCATACAATTGAAAGAAAATGAGCTTTCCCGTTTGATTTTTGCACTCAATATGAGAATGGAATCTATTTTAGAGAATACCAAACGTGAATTTTTATTTATGGTAAAGGAATTAAAGGATACAGTTTTAAAAAGAACAGAGAGCTTCCAGAGGGACATTGAACTGCAATCAAGTAAGATTAACCATCTCGATCCAAGAAAGCCCTTAGATAAAGGTTTTTGTTATGTAAAAACATTGGACGGAAGGGTGATCGTAAGTGCAAGGGAATTGAATATCAACGAAAAGGTAAATATCCTTTTTAAGGATGGAGAGCGTCTTGCATCTATAATTAATTAAAAAATATGGTGGACTATATGGAAGATTTTAATTTTGAGGAAGCAATGGCCAGGCTTAAGGAGATAGTCAGTCTTTTAGAGGAGGATAATGTGTCCCTGGATAGGGCAATGGGTCTATATAAGGAGGGTTGTGAGCTGGCAAAGCAACTCCGTGAATATATCAATAACGCAAAGCAACAGGTAGAGATGTATTCAAAGGAGCTTTTGGGAGAAGATGAAATAGAAGGTGATATTAATGAATGAGCATGAAGTAAAAAAAATTTTGAATAGATATAAACAAAGAGTGGATGAATTTTTGGTTACCTATTTAGATTCTTTAGACGGTGTACCAAACATTCTCAGAGAAGCGATGAAATATAGTGTAATGGCAGGAGGCAAAAGAATTAGACCTATTTTGTGCCTGGTGTGCTATGAGATGTTTACTGGACAAATGGATCCAGTAATACCCTTTGGTTGTTCTTTAGAACTAATCCATACCTATTCCCTTATTCACGATGATTTACCTGCTATGGATGATGACGACTTCAGGAGAGGTAAGCCCACTAATCATAAGGTATTTGGTGAGGCAATTGCCATTTTGGCTGGCGATGGTTTACTCACAGATGCTATGAGAATGATGGTTTCCTGCGATCTTTCCAGGGATTTGTTATTAAGGGCCATAAAGGAAATTATATGCGCAGTTGGTCCTTTTGGTATGGTTGGAGGGCAGGTAATAGATATGGAGTTAACAGGATCTGGTGATTGTACAATGGAAAAATTACGAACAATGCACTTATTAAAGACAGGAAGGTTTATAGAAAGTGCTTGTGTTAGTGGCGCTATTTTGGCAAATGCACCTGAGGAACACATAAGAATGGTCAGGGAATATGGCCAAATGATTGGTCTGGCATTTCAGGTTGCAGATGATATCCTGGATATTGAAGGCGATGAAAAAATCATGGGAAAGCCTGTTAATAGTGATTTAAAAAAGGGCAAGTGTACGTATCCATATTTGTTAGGTCTTGAAGAAAGTAAGAAATTTGGTTTTCAATGTGTGGAAAAGGCCATTTTGTCAATGGATTCTTTTAATTCTCCACAGGCTGATCTTTTGAAGGGCTTGGCAACATATATTATGACAAGGACAAATTAGGGACTCTATATGAATAAACAAATCTTGAATAACTTAGGCAAACCAGAAGACATAATGGGTCTGGAAATTGACGAACTAAGGATATTAGCTGAGGAAATTAGGGGAGAAATTATTAGTACAGTTGTTGAAACTGGGGGCCATTTAGCTCCGTCACTGGGTGTTGTTGATCTAACCCTGGCACTTTACAAGGTATTTAATTTTAAGAAAGACAAGCTGGTTTGGGATGTGGGTCATCAGGCCTATGCACATAAGATAATCACCAGAGGAGTTGACAGGTTCAAGACCTTAAGACAGATGGGAGGCATTAGTGGCTTTCCAAAAATTGGTGAATCACCTTATGATTTTTTTGGGGTTGGACACTCGTCCACCTCAATATCTGCTGCACTGGGTTTTGCTGTTGCCAGGGATTTAAAAGGTGAAGATTATAAAGTTGTAGCTGTTATAGGAGATGGTTCTATGACAGCAGGTATGGCATTTGAGGCATTAAACCACGCTGGCGATCTAGAGAAGGATTTAATAGTAATTTTAAATGACAATGAGATGTCTATTTCAAAAAATGTGGGTGCCCTTTCTGCTTTTTTGAGTAGAAAACTGGCAGATAAACGATTTGTAAAATTTAAACAGGACTTAAAAAGATGGCTTAAGCAAATTCCAAAGGTTGGTGAGGATATCTTGAATTATGCCCGTAGGAGTGAGGAATCTTTAAAAAATATTTTTACACCTGGTATATTATTTGAGGCATTTAAATTTTATTATATAGGTCCAGTTGATGGTCATGATATAAAAAAGATGGTCAAGGTCTTAAGAGAGGTCAGGGAATTAGGAAAACCTGTCCTGATTCACGTCCTCACAAAAAAAGGTAAAGGATATCCTCCTGCTGAAAAGGATCCCACCTATTTTCATGGAATTGGTAAATTAAAGGGAAAAACTGAGAATATTAAGGTACCGCCAAGTTATAGTGAGGTTTTTGGCAATACTCTATGTAAATTAGCGGCAAAGGATAATCGTATTGTAGCCATTACCGCTGCAATGCCTGAGGGGACAGGCCTTTGTGTTTTTAGAGATATGTTTCCAGAGAGATTTTTTGATGTAGGTATTTGTGAACAGCATGCTGTGACATTTGCTGCAGGACTTGCCAGGCAGGGATTAAAGCCTGTGGTTGCCATATACTCTACTTTTTTACAGAGGGGTTTTGATCAAATTATTCATGATGTTTGTCTTCAGAAACTCCCTGTTGTGTTTTGTCTGGATAGGGGAGGACTTGTTGGAGAAGATGGACCAACACACCATGGAAGTTTTGATTTGTCCTACTTGAGGATTATACCCAATATGACAATTATGGCTCCAAAGGATGAGAAAGAACTGCAAGATATGCTGTACACTGGACTTTTGTTGGAGAGACCAGTTGCTATTAGGTATCCCAGGGGTAGGGGAAAGGGTGTAGAATTATCAGGTCCATTTAAGGAAATTTGCGTACCCAAGGGAGAAATTTTAAAACAAGGTAAGGATGTTTTAATAATAGCAGTTGGCAGCATGGTAGAGCCATCACTTATTGCCGCTAAAGAAGCTCAAGAAAGATATGGGATAGATGTCCTTGTGTATAATGCAAGGTTCATTAAGCCCGTTCCCAGTGAAGTGACTCAATTGGTTGAAAATTTTCAAAAGATTATTGTAATAGAAGAAAATTCTCTAATGGGCGGGTTTTCATCAGGGATATTGGAAACATTAAATGATAGAGAAATGCTCACTGGTAAGAAGATTGTTCGTCTTGGGCTTCCTGATGAATTTATTGAACATGGTCCTCAAAAAAAACTTCAATCAAAGTTGGGATTGGACAGTGAAGGAATTTTAAAGAGGATATTAGAGTTGACAAAGTAATTGATGCAAAGAGTAAAAAAGGCGCTTTAAAAGCGCCTTTTTTACTTCTATTCAAAAACAGCTCCCTTAGATGCAGATGAAGCCAGTTTGGCATATCTTTTTAACAGCTTTGATTTTACTTGAGGTTCTTTTATTGCAATTAATTTTTTTCTATTTTCTAGTTCCTGGTCATCTATTAACAACTCTATCTTTCTGTTTGGGATGTCTATTTGGATTTTATCTCCATCTTTTACGTAAGCAATTGGGCCACCTTCTTGGGCTTCTGGGGATACGTGTCCTATTGCTGCTCCCCTGGTACCTCCACTAAATCTACCATCAGTTATTAAGGCAACGTCCTTATCCAGCCCCATTCCAGCAATGGCTGATGTTGGAGTGAGCATTTCTCTCATTCCTGGACCTCCTTTTGGTCCTTCATACCTGATGACTACTACATCTCCTTTTTGAATTTTTCCATCCAGGATCGCAGAGACCGCATCTTCTTCTGAGTCAAAGACCTTGGCTGTGCCTGTTCTTTTCATCATTTCAGGGGCAACTGCTGACTGTTTTACCACAGAGCCATCTGGTGCAAGATTACCCTTTAATATGGCTATCCCACCTTCTTTGGAATGTGGGTTATCTATGGGTCTAATGACTTCATGATCCAAGACCTTTGCCCTTAGATCTTTTAAGTTATCTCCAACGCTCTTTCCAGTAACTGTTAGACATTCTGTATTCACAAGACCCTTTTTGTTCAGTTCTGAAATTACTCCATATATACCACCAGCCATATATAGGTCTTCAATGTGATGGGGACCAGCGGGAGACAATTTACACAAATTAGGAGTGCTTTTACTAATTTGATCAAACAATTCTACATCAATATCTATCCCCGCCTCTTTAAATACAGCTGGAAGGTGTAACACCGTGTTGGTTGAACAGCCAAGTGCCATGTCAACAGCAATTCCATTTTTTACGCTCTCTAAGGTTATTATATCTCTTGGCTTAATATCCTTTTCAACCAACTCCATTACCTTCATTCCAGCGTATTTTGCTAGTCTAAGCCTTTCAGCATATACAGCTGGTATTGTGCCATTTCCTGGCAGTGCAAGCCCTATGGCCTCAGAAAGACAATTCATTGAGTTGGCAGTGAACATACCAGAACAGCTACCACAGCCTGGACATGCCTTTTCTTCTAATTCTTCCAATTCTTGTTCATCTATTTCCCCTTTTTTATACCTGCCTACACCTTCAAATACACTTATGAGATCAATGGACTTTTTGTTTAGTTTCCCAGCTAGCATTGGGCCGCCACTTATAATCAGACTTGGGATATTGAGCCGCAGCATTGCCATGAGCATACCTGGGACGATTTTGTCACAATTGGTAACGCATACCAATCCATCAAATGGATGTGCTGTAGCCATTATCTCTATTGAATCTGCAATTAATTCTCTACTGGGAAGACTCATTTTCATCCCTTCATGGTTCATTGCTATTCCATCACACACTCCAATTGTAGGGAATTCCAGGGGTACCCCACCTGCTAGCCTGATGCCTTCTTTAACTGCCTTAGTCACTTGGTGTAAATGCACATGACCTGGGATCAATTCATTTGCTGGATTTACCACACCTATCAACGGTTTGTTAATCTCTTCCTTAACAAGACCCATTGCATACATAAGACTCCTATGTGGAGCCTTTTCCAATCCTTTTTTCATCCTATCACTTCTCATAATCACTCTCCTTTGGTTAAAAATGGGTTAATCGCAAAAATAGAACCCAATGTTGAAGCTATTGCCATGCCTAATGTCAATATAAAACAGTAATTCATGGGCAACATTTTTACGTCAATCCAGATAGGTGGTATATTCAGAATCTTGTTTAAATAGACCACCACTACTTTAGTGAGTAAAATCCCAAGGGCTGCTGCAATAATACCACTCAGAAATCCATTAAGCATAAAGGAAATTACTATAAAGAAATTTGATGCGCCACACAGTCGCAATATTTTTAATTCTTTCCTTCTACTTAGAAACAATGTATAAAAATAGAAGAATGCAAGGAGAATTGCAGCTATAATAAAAAATATTGTCATAAGGGACATGATATAAAAATAGTTGTTTTTTAAGGTAGTCATTAACTCTAAATTAGATATATCCACTATTACATCCCTTATCCCGGATAATTGTCTGAATCTAGATTCCATTTCACTAAATTCTTTTTTATTTAAATTGCATTTAATAACAGCAGTGTAAGGTAGAGGATTATTTTCTAAGTTGTCTTCGTGTGGTATAAGGGATTTTTGCCCTTTCATGAGAATTGATAGGGCCTCTTTAGGTGTATAAATTTTTGTTTCCTTAACTTTTCCCTCTTTTTTTATTTTCTCAAGAAATGTCAATATATTAGTATGATGTAGTTTATCCCAAGTGAGGATTATTGTTTCGTTTGGATTCATCCTTTTTATGTATACCTGGGAATTATAATTTATAAGTACTATTGCAGCTACAAGACACGTACATACAGTGAGAACCAAAATAAGTAGGAGATGTTGGACCTTTTTATGTCTCAATAATATGAAAAATTGCTCTAAAATACATAGTGAGTAGTTCATCAAGTTTGCTCCTTGATTGCTCCTCCACTGATAATCAGTTTTCTTGATTTAGGAATTAATTTTTGCAGACCATTAGAATGGGTAGCCAATATAATAGTTGTCCCATGTTTGTTGAAATGGCATAAGATTTTCATTATTTTTTCCGCATGGTTCGGGTCAAGATTACCTGTGGGTTCATCGGCCAGCAATATTTTGGGGTTAGTGGAAATGGCCCTTGCTATAGCTACCCGTTGTTTTTCTCCCCCTGATAGAAAAACCGTGGGAGTGGTACTTAAGGGCTCTAACTCTAGAATTTTAAGGAGGATACTCAGTCGCTTCTGCCTCCTTTTTTTGCAGAGTCCCATGCTCCGTAGTGGTATTTCAATATTTTCAACAACAGTGTAGTCCTCAAGGATCTCAAAATCTTGATATACCATCTGCACATGACGCCTGAGTAGATGGATTGGTGGCTTTTTTTTTGGACTGATAATAAAGTCGTCTATCCTTACTATTCCTGCTGTTGGACTTATCTCTCCATGGAGAATTTTTAAAAAGGTGGATTTGCCGGAACCTGTTTGACCTGTTAGAAAGACAAAACTACCCTTTGGTATCTTTAGATTTATCTTCTCCAATATCTTTCTTTTCCCAAAATAGTGATATAGATTTGTAACTTCTATTATTGGGTTTGCTCCTGCCATAGAGTTATTTTCATCTGGTTGTCCCATATGCGGGAGTCTGATTGGATTTCATCCCACTCTGGGAAGGAAGTCCCCATCTTCCCCACTACAATCCCTGCGCAAATATTTGCAAAGATACATGATTTAACGATGTCAATTTTCTTTGACAACCCATATGCCAGTGCAGAGAGTACTGTGTCTCCAGCACCTGTTACATCATATACCTTCCTTGCTAAAGTGGGTAGATGGTAGACAAAATTTCCCTGATTTTCAAACAGGACCATCCCTTGTTTACCTAATGTGATTAACAAATTGTAGCATTCTGTTTTTTCTATAATTTTTCTTCCAGCTTCAATTAAACTTTCCTTGTCTGTTATTCTTATCCCGGAAAATCCTTCTGCTTCTTTTTTATTTGGTGTAATGATAAAAGGCTTTTTGTAGAAAGAGTAATTTCTCTCCTTTGGGTCAATTAGTACTTTGGCCTTTGAATTTTGAAGTAGTAGTAGTACATCCTTTCCAATTGTACCCTTTCCATAATCAGATACTATCACTAGTTGGAATGTGGGAAGGATTTCATGTAACACCTGTAAAAGCTTATGTGAATGATCTTCACTTGTTGATTCTTTGTCAATTCGGAGCAGTTGTTGGCTTTTGGCTAATATTCTTGTTTTAGTTGTTGTTGGGTGGTTTTCGATTTTTATCAAAGTGTTGTGTATTTTGTTTTCAAAAAGGAGATCTATTAATACATCCCCTGCCCTATCATTGCCTACTACACCCAGGAGGTAGGGATCCCCCCCCAATTTTTTTATGTTGTTTGCTACATTTGCTGCTCCACCCAATTTGAATTCTTCTTTTTCTATTTTTACAACAGGTACTGGAGCCTCAGGTGATATGCGCTCTACTGCTCCGTATTGGTAGTGGTCCAGCATAACATCTCCAATTATAAGTATAGGAGAGTCCTTTTTGGTCTGGATATCATTGATTAGATGTGTCAATGTCCTGTTTTTTACGGGTTGTTTCATGTGAAACATTTTCCTCTAGTAAGTTTATACTTAAATTCAACTTTTGTAATAAGCCCTTGAGTTCCTGGTTTGTGGAATATTTAATGGTGATTTGTCCTGAAGATAGGTCTCCTTTGATTTTTGTGGGCAGTCCAAGGTATTGACGGATGAATTTGGAAAGCTGGTTTATCTCGGGTTTAGGTGATGATATTTTTTTGTGTTTTTGAGCCAGGCAATATCCTGGCAGTGTTCCTCTTTTTTTCCATATAGTGGCTATCTTTTCTGCCTCTCTTACGCTGGCCTTTTTTTTCAGCACATATGAAAACGCAGTTAAGCGGTCTTGTTTATTTCCTATGGCTAAAAGTGCCCTGCCGTGCCCTGGTGTGATGTTTCCCTGCTGAAGCGCATCCAATATTTCATCTTCTAGTTGTAATAATCTGAGTGTATTGGCCACATGAGGTCTACTCTTTCCAACCCTTTTTGCCAGTTCCTCCTGAGTTAAATCAAGTACAGATCTTATCTTTTCCAGTGCCCTGGCCTCTTCAACCACACTTAAGTCCTCTCTCTGTAAATTTTCTACAAGGGCTACAACCATGCATTCATCGTCACTTAGATTGCAAATAATGGAGGGAACTTCTGTAATTCCTGCCTTTTTGCAAGCCAAATATCTCCTTTCCCCTGCTATTATTTCATATATATTTTCATCATCATTGTGTCTCACCAAAATAGGTTGAAGAAGCCCCTGGTTTTTGATTGAGTTGGCCAATTCATCTATTGATTCATTTGCAAAAGTTTTTCTTGGCTGAAAAGGTCCAGGCCTGATCATACTTAGAGGGATTGTCTTCAAGCTGCTGTTTGAGTCCTGTTGTATTGTATTATTTACTTGAATTTTCTCCTGAAAAAGTGCATCAAGTCCTTTACCAAGACCCTTTGGGGATGCCATATTTTGTCTCCGTTTTTTTAGGGAGTTTTTAGTTTTAAATTAATACGTGGCTAAACAAACTTTTAAATGCTAATTGTAAAAAAATCAAATGAAATTGGTGTAAGGTTAATTTGTTGGAACTGGTATACTTTACCATGAAAGATATTCTGAGATAAAATTTTGGAGGAGAGATGAAGGGTATTCATGAGTTGTTTGATATTCATCATAAATTAATAGGCGTTTTTGTGGAACCAGAGGTTTGGGCTCTCATAAAAAAAGATGTGGAAATGGTTTTAAAAAGACATGGGTTAATGGGAACAAATAAAGAAGTAATTGAACCCATGGAAGACTGGGAGCTATTTAAAAAGTGCTGGGATTTTAAATATCCATTTGACTTTAGTGTTAAATGTAAAGTGTGTGGTAATGAAACCAAAAATTGGGAAACAGATGTTCAAAAAAAATTTTTGCTAACTGCAGCCAGTGTAAGCGGCCTTGTAAGTTTTAGGTGCTTAAATTGCGGTTCAAAGATTGTGAAGAAACATTTTAAGGATAAGATAGTAACTGAGTGTATCCCAAAAAAAGATTAAGGTTTGTTTAATAGTAGTCACATATTCCTAAAACGCGTTAAAAATTCCTTTGCCAAATCCATGTATGCCTTGGCACCTATGGACCTTACGTCATATAATATTGCAGGAAGACCATGACTGGGTGCTTCTGAGAGCCTTACATTTCTGGGTATTATTGTTTTGAAAACGAGTTCTTTAAAGTACTTGCGGACCTCATCAGCTACTTGATGGGATAAATTATTTCTCTTATCGAACATAGTGAGGACCACACCAAATATATTCAGGTTGGGATTCAACCTATTTTTGATAAGGTTATAGGTCCTTATCAAGTAAGCAATCCCTTCCAAGGCATAGTATTCGCATTGCAAGGGTATTAGAATCTTAGATGCACTACATAAGGCATTTACAGTTAACAGGCCCAGTGATGGGGGACAATCAATAAGAATAAACTCATATTCATTGTCAATTTTTTTTATCAAATCTCGTAAATAAAACTCCCTTCCAATTTTATCCACTAGTTCTATCTCTGCACCAATCAAATCTTGATTAGCTCCAATAATAAAAAGGTAAGGAAGTCTAGTTTCATAAATCATGGACTGGGCCAAATCTGGTTTGAACAATGCTCTGTATATATTTTTCTCTTTGCTAACGTTTATTCCCAAGCCACTGGTAGCATTGCCCTGTGGATCCAAATCAATCAAAAGCACCTTTTTTTCCAGGGCTGCAAGGGAAGCAGCAAGATTTATAGCTGTGGTGGTCTTCCCTACCCCTCCCTTTTGGTTAGCAATTGATATAATGTGTTGCATTACTATTCATCCCTAAAGGACCGATGACAATAATTTTTTGCATCGTCTAAAGCAGAAATAAGTCTGTATATTTCCTGTAGATCATTGGTTTTTACTGCACCAATTAATTGATTTGCTAAATGGGCAAAGTCCTCTGCTTCATATGACCATTCATCAGGAGCGAAGTTTTGTAGTCTTGCAGCAAGTTTGGTAAATTTTTTTACGTCCTCCATAGTAGGGATGGTACCTTCTTCTACCTGCTCCATTAGTTTGTTAAACAATTCCTCCATTTCCATCTTTAACTTTTTTAGTCCCATGAAGTCCTCCAAAGTGGCACTTTAAAGTTAGATAGGTGGTTAGTGTCTTATTTTGTAATAGTCCATATACCAATCTATAAATTTTGGAATACCCTCTTCTATCTTTGTGCTTGGTCTAAATCCAATGTCCCTGGTCAATTCATCTATGTCAGCGTAGGTCTTTGGAACATCACCTGGCTGTATTTCCATGTAGTTTTTGATTGCCTTTTTGCCAAGGCATTCTTCTATAACCCCTATAAAGTGTTCAAGGCTAACACAATTGTTGTTCCCAATGTTGTATATTTTGTAGGGACAAATGCTAGACGATGGGTCAGGTTTATCTGAAGTCCAATTTGGGTTGGGTAATGGTATGTGGGTCATTATTTTAAAGACACCTTCAACTATGTCATCAATGTATGTGAAGTCCCTTTCCATTTTCCCGAAGTTGTATACATCAATGGGCCTGTCTTCAATTATTGCCTTTGTAAACTTAAATAAAGCCATATCAGGTCTACCCCAGGGTCCGTAAACAGTGAAGAAACGAAGACCAGTACACGGTAGCCCGTAGAGATAGCTATATGTGTGGGCCATAAGCTCATTTGCCTTCTTGGTTGCAGCATAAAGAGATATTGGATGATCAACATTGTGCCTCACGCTAAAAGGCATCTTGGTATTTAAACCATAAACTGAACTAGAAGACGCGAAAACAAGGTGTTCAACACCACCATGTCTGCACCCCTCTAGGATGTTAATAAAAGCAACGATATTGCTGTCGATATAAGAATAAGGATCCTTTAAGCTATGTCTAACACCAGCTTGTGCAGCTAAATGCACAACGTATTTTATTTTATGAGCTTTAAAAATATTCTCAATTTTGTTGCGATCTTCTATGGAAACTTTATAGAATTGAAAGTTTTTTCTATCCACAAGTATTTTTAATCTATCTTCCTTCAAGGCCACTGAATAATAAGGATTGAGATTATCTATACCAATCACATTATATTGTGAGTCTAATAATTTTTGACATAGATGAAATCCAATAAAACCAGCACATCCTGTTACTAGTATTGTTTCCATTTAAGGTTATCCTTTTTTGTTTAATGGTTTGCTTAATTTCCTCAAGAAATGCCATGCAATTTTTTTCATCTCTCTGTTGTCTGGTAACATATCTTCTGGGGATGGTAGACATATTATGGAATAAGAATTAAATTTTTGTATAAAATATGGATGATTGGATTGTACATGGGGGACAATGGTTTTGTGAGCATCTTTCCCAAAGATAAGTATATGGGTTATTTTGTGTGTTTTCTTTAATTCACTTACCTTTGTCCAGAAAAGGTCTGGGGTTTTTACTATTCTAGTCCCTATTTTTTTTGTACAAGGTATAAAGATATATCCAAACTGCCACTTGAGAGCATTGCCAATCATATTTTTAAAAAGAATTGTTCTTGGATTTTGATTGTTTAAAAATTGATCTATATCCTCATGCAAGTTGTAATAGGTAATAACATATTTATAAGGAGGGACTCCATATGTGGAAATTGCTTTGCTATCTGGCTTCTGTGATCTGCTAAATTTAGTCTTTGTTTTGTAAACGTGTATAAATTTAAGACCTGCATTTATCCAGAGATAGTTTCTTATATTTAGATCTCTAATACTCTGTTCCATATCTCCCAGGCTATATCGGCTTTGAGCAGTGTGCTAAGCACCTTAAAGTTGCCACTTCTGTTTATTATTACAACGCTATTTATGTCACTCTTAAACCCTGAGTTTTTTCGATTTATTTGATTTGCTACTATAAAGTCAAGATTTTTTCTGGCCATTTTTTCCTTAGCCAATTCTATAAAGTTGTCCTCTGTCTCAGCAGCAAATCCAATTAATATCTGGTGTTCTTTTTTTGTTTCCCCCAATGACTTAAGTATGTCAGGATTTTTTTCAAACTCTATTATGAAAATATCATCAGCACTTTCCTTTTTAAATTTTTCAGAAAGCCTATTTTTTGGTCTAAAATCGCAAACAGCTGCACATAGACAACCTATATCTGCTTTAGGCCAATATTCAAGGGTAGCGTCAAACATTTCTTTAGCAGATATCACGTTAATCTTTGTTATCTCCTTTGGAAGCCATACATCTGTATCGCCTGATATGCATGTGACCTGTGCTCCTCTAAGCCAGGCAGCAGTTGCAAGGGCTGCTCCCATTTTTCCACTTGAAGGATTTGACCAAAATCTTACAGGGTCAAAGAATTCCCTTGTTGGTCCCATGGTGATTAATATTTCTTTCCCCTTTAGATCCTGGGGAGCCAACTGTCTAATTATTTGAAAATATATCTCCTTTAGGTCTGCAAGCCTTCCAGTGCCCTGTTCGCCACATGCAACATCCCCTACATCTGGTTCTATAATCTTAATGCCATAGCTTAATAGCCTTTCTAGATTATTTTTTGTAGACAATGCATTATACATCCTAGGATTCATGGCTGGAGCTAAAATTATTTGCCTTTCAAATGCAAGGGCTTGAGCACTGATTAAATCATCAGCAATGCCATGGGCAATTTTTGCCATTATATTTGCTGTTGCAGGAACTATCACAAATACCTCTGGGTCATAGCCAGGATACAGGTGAGAGTATAGGGAATCAAGTGCGAACATATCCGTGGTAACTGTCTCTACTCCAAGACCCTTGATAGTGATTGGTGTTATAAATTCCAATGCTGCCTTAGATAGGCTAACGCTTACTTTTGCCTCTTTTTTTACAAATGTTCGAATAAGATCTAATGTTTTGTATGCAGCTATACTACCAGTAATGGCAATGTGAACACCCTGTGACTTTGGAAATGAAAAGTCCAAATATCTTGGAATCATGGTTTTATCTCTTCTTCTACTATTTCAGATGACTTGTTTATTGAGTTTGCTGTCTTGGGCACAACCCATATATAGGCTTCTGTTGTAAAGCCCTTGTCTACGATTCTAATAACCAGGTCTTTCTTATCCTTTGAAAACAATATTATGTACTTTCCATATTTAAAATAACTCCTCAAATTCCATCCATTTTGAGGGAGTTTGGATTCAAAATACTCAAAGAGGGATAAAGGCTCTACCCTACCCTTATATACAAGTATTCCAGCTTTAACTGTTGTAGATTCAAACAACAAGGATTTTTTGGGTTCTAATTTTAGTTCACTGGGAATTGGTATATCTGGAAAATCATAGGACGTTGATTTTTGATACTCCTTTGTATAAGTTTGGGTGCCATTGGTAGAGTTGCTCCTAAATGGCGGATATTTTTTTATTTGACTGCAGCTTATGAGGAGTGTAGCCACTACAACCAAAAAGATTTTTTTTATCATGATTTCCACTCCTTTTATAATAGGATTAAAAAATGGAAAAAGATTTTCTTTTATCTAGCTATGATTTTTACCTACCAAAAGAACTTATTGCCCAGTATCCACTAAAAAAACGCAGTGAGTCAAGACTTTTAGTAGTGGATAGGTCAAAAAAAATTTTTTTTGAGTCTAAATTTAAACAACTTCCAGATTTTGTCCCAGAAAATAGTCTCCTGGTATTTAACCAATCCAAGGTAATTCCTGCAAGGATATTTGGAAGGAAAAAATCCACAAATGCAAAGATAGAATTTTTATTGCTCACACCTCTTCCTTTGATACAAAAAAAAAGTCAAGGCCAGTGGAGTTATTCAGTGGTATATGGACTTCTTAGACCACTTAAGCGTCTAAGGCAAGGAGATATAGTGGTATTTTCAGATGATTTTTACCTACGTGTTAAACAAAAGTTTCAATTTGGACGTTGTGAAGTAGAACTTTTTTGGAGGTCTCGTTTAGTTGATCACCTAAACAGATTAGGGACAATGCCCCTTCCTCCTTACATAAAGAGAGGAGCAGATGTTCATGATTTTGTAAGATATCAGACAGTGTTTGCAAGGGAAGAAAAGGCCGGGTCAGTTGCTGCCCCCACTGCTGGGCTCCATTTTGACGAGGACATCATAAGGCAGTTAGAAGAAAAAGGTGTAGAGATAGCTTTTATAACCCTTTATGTTGGTGCTGGTACTTTTGAGCCAGTGAGGTGTCAAGATATCCGTCAACACAGAATGCATGAAGAATATGTTGAGATAGATTTAAAAACAACCAAAAAAATAAACCTTGCAAAAAAAGAAAATAGACCGGTTATAGCTGTTGGAACCACCACTGTGAGGACATTGGAAGGTGTTTACAAAAAATTGCATAACCTTAAAGAGTATAAGGGCTGGGTTGATTTATACATCTATCCTGGTTTTAAATTTAATATTATTGATCACATGATTACCAATTTCCATTTACCCAGGTCATCCCTTTTATTATTGGTTTCTGCATTTGCAGGGCGAAAATTTATTATTTCTGCTTATAACTTCGCAGTTAAAAACAAATTTAGATTTTTCTCATACGGAGACTGCATGCTGATTTTATAGACAATCAGAAGTTCAACTGAGAGGAGAAAAAGCCCATTGACTTCTGTTTTTGTTTTGGGATAGGAGATAAGTTTGGAATTGGTTCATATTGTTATTTAGTTATTTCAATTTTAATTTTTAACAAAAGGTGCTAGGATTGTTATGTCTAGAATTGAAATTAGAATAGAGAGATGTAAAGGATGTTTGCTTTGCACCTCTGTATGTCCAGAGGGAATATTAGAACAGGGGGATACCCTAAATTCAAATGGGTACAAAGTTGTTGTTTGTAATGAACAGAAAATAGATAAGTGCCGAGGGTGTGGCTTTTGCGCTGAGATATGTCCAGATGGAGCCCTGGTGGTTTTTAAAACCATAAAATCAAAAAGGGATAAGTAATTATGGAAAAGAATACACAAAGGTTGCTTGTAAAAGGTAATGAGGCCATAGCAATGGGGGCACTGGATGCTGGGGTGGAGTGTTATTTTGCATATCCAATTACTCCCCAAAGCGATATTCCTGAATATCTGTCAAGAGAGTTGGTGGCATTAGGTGGAGAATTTGTGCAGGCAGAGAGCGAAATTGCTTCAATAAATATGGTATTAGGAGCAGCTGCCTGTGGGAAAAGGGCAATGACCTCCTCCTCATCCCCTGGTATTTCATTGAAACAAGAGGGAATTTCCTATATGGCTGGCAGTGAGCTTCCAGCTGTTATAGTAAATATTACACGGGGTGGTCCTGGTCTAGGAGGAATTCAGCCTTCCCAGGGAGATTATTTTCAATCCACCAGGGGCGGGGGACATGGAGATTACAGGACAATGGTTTTGGCACCATCCACGTGTCAGGAATGTTATGACCTTACCATAGAGGCATTTGACCTTGCTTTTAAATATAGAAATCCTGTCCTCATTTTAGGAGACGCCATTTTGGGACAAATGAAAGAACCAATTACAAGGTGGAAAGAGCGAACCATTGATCCCCATGAGGGAGATGAGTGGAAACTTACTGGAAAAAAAGGTAGAGAGCAAAGGATTTTAAAATCTCTATTTCTTGGTGAAGGCACCATGGAAGAGCACAATATGAAGCTGTTAAATAAATACAAATCCATGGAGCAAGACCTAAAATGGGAGGAATTTTTAGTGGAGGATGCAGATGTGGTTGCAGTAGCTTTTGGCTCCATTGGTAGAATTGCCAAGTCAAGTGCACGGAAATTAAGGGAACAAGGATATAAGGTTGGAGTATTTAGGCCTATTACACTTTTTCCTTTTCCATATGAACCTTTGAAGAAGCTGGCTATGTCTGGTAAGAAATTTATTACCCTTGAGAACAATACAGGTCAGATGGTTGAAGATGTAAAGTTGGCCCTTTGTGGCATCACTGATTGTGAATTTTTTGCCAATATGCCTGGTAAAGTATCCACTCCAGAGGACTTTATTGAGCCAATAAAGCAAATGTTTTAAGTAAATTAGGGGAATATAATATGACTGAAGTATTAGAAAAACAAGTCTTTTCATTGCCAAAATGCATGAATGATGTTCCTACCCACTTTTGCCCTGGTTGTCACCACGGCATTATACACAGGTTAGTAGCCCAAACAATTGATGATCTGGGTCTGCAGGATACCACCATTTGTGTTGGGTCAGTGGGCTGTTCTGTTTTTATTTACAATTATATAGATGTGGATGCGGTAGAAGCTCCCCATGGGAGGGCCCCTGCTGTTGCAACTGGAGTAAAAAGAGCAAGGCCAGAAAATTTTGTATTTGCATATCAAGGGGACGGAGACTTAGCCGCCATTGGACTTTCTGAAATAGTACATTGTGCAAATAGAGGGGAGAGAGTGAGTATTATCTTTGTGAACAACACAGTCTATGGAATGACTGGGGGGCAGATGGCTCCAACAACATTAGTTGGTCAGAAGACCACTACCTCCCCATATGGTAGGAGGGAAAACAAAGAGGGATATCCTCTAAAAATGGCAGAAATGCTTGGCTCACTGGAAGGCACAGCTTTTTCAGCTCGGGTTGCCGTTAATAACGTAAAAAATATACTTAAAGCAAAAAAGGCAATGAAGAATGCCTTTATGGTCCAGCTTGAAGATTTGGGTTTTGGTTTTGTGGAGGTGTTATCTGCCTGCCCAACCAACTGGCACATGAGTCCACTTGATGCCAATAAAAGGGTGGAGACAGAAATGATGGAATATTTTCCACTGGGTATTTATAAAGACAAATTAGGGGATAAGTGATAAGAATACTTTGAAAATGACTATTAGAGGTGATGATCTATGTATCAAGATGTGATAATAGCAGGTTTTGGCGGTCAGGGTGTTATGTTGATTGGTAACGTGCTTGCCTATGCAGCCATGGAGCAAGGTCTAAATGTTACGTACATGCCAGTGTATGGAGTGGAGATGAGGGGAGGAACAGCTAATTGCACAGTGGTGATATCTGATGAAGAGATTGGCTCACCAATCATATTTTATCCAAAGTCCCTTGTAATCATGAATCAACCATCTCTTATGAAGTTCCAGCCAAGGTTAGTCAAAGATGGCCTCCTTATTGTGAATTCTTCCATAGTTGATGAAAGTTTGGTGGATAAAGACAAGTACAATGTGTTGATGGTTCCTGTAAATAATATAGCAGATAAGCTTGGGGATATAAGAATGGCAAATATGGTGGCCTTAGGGGTCTGGGTAGGGGCCACCAGGGCATTGGACCTGGGAATAGTAACTAATGCAATGGAAAAAAATATGAGTAATTTAAAGAAACAAGTAATTGAAAACAACAAAAAGGCGCTTCTTGAGGGCTATAAAATTGGAACGGAAAACTTGGTCTGAATACGAGAAAATCTTTGGGGTTATTGGGCATCCAATATCTCACAGCTTAAGTACAATAATCCATAACTGGGGTTTTAGATACTTTGATTTCCCCTATGTGTATTTTAAATGGGACATAGACCCATGCCATCTACCAGAATTTATGGTGGCCTTTGACATACTAACTATTGGGGGCATTAGTGTAACCATTCCATTTAAGGAAAAAATAGTTCCTTTTTTAGATGGATTAACAGATGAAGCTAAAGGCGTTGGGGCAGTCAACCTTGTATATCGTGATGGCAATAGGAAAATTGGACACAACACAGATGTAGATGGTTTTTTAGCGCCAATAAAGGAGAGCAAAATAGATTCTGCGCTGATTCTTGGATGCGGAGGAGCTGCCCTTGCATGTATCTATGGCCTTAAAAAGAAAAAGATTGAAAAAATTATAGTAGCTGGGAGAGATTTTAGTAAATTAAACTCTTTAAAGAGAAGGTTTAATGTAGATGTTATTTCCTGGGAGCAAAGGGGATATGTTAAAGCAGATATGCTTATAAATTGTACACCCCTTGGCATGTCTTCTTACAGTAATAAAAGTCCATATCCTGATGAAAAGGGACTTGGTAAATTTAAAATAGTGTATGACGTAGTTTACAATCCCCTGGAGACAGGCCTGATAAAGTCTGCAAAGAAAGTAGGTATTAAGGCTATTTCTGGGATATACATGTTTATTTATCAGGCCCTATATCAATTTGAGGCTTGGACCCAGAAGGTCTTTGATGTTCACGAGGCATACAGGCTCCTTATGTCGCATCTAACATAAAGGACGTCTTGTAATCGATTCCCATATTAATCCTTGAATTTTTTGGGTCAATGAAATAGAACAAAAAAGATTACTTTATATGGTCTAACAAAGGTCTTATGGGATTTTTTAACAAAAAAACGTTGGAGTTAATTATGAAGATAAATAAGTGGGTTTTAACACTATTTTTATTACTTTCTCTGGCAATTAGTCCATCACAGTCCACAGCTGACAAAATGTACGAGCCATTAAAAGAGTTCAGTCAGGTGCTTAGTATTGTTGAGAAAAATTATGTAAAAAAAGTGGATAGGAAGGAATTAATTAAAGGCGCCATTGAAGGCATGCTGAAAAATCTGGATCCCCACTCCCTTTATCTGGATAAGGATGCTTTTAAGGAAATGCAGATTGAGACGTCTGGTGAATTTACAGGTATAGGGATTGAGATAACCATAATGAATGGTAGGCTTACAGTAGTCTCACCCATTGAAGACACCCCAGCATATAAGGCAGGCCTCAAAGCTGGGGATATAATCATAAGAATAAATGATGAACCCACAGATGATATAACCCTACTTGAGGCAGTAAAAAAAATAAGAGGACCTAAAGGTACTAAGGTTCGTTTGACCATTCTTCACAAAGGCTCCCATGTCCCTGAAGAGGTGACAATTGTGAGGGATAAAATCCCAGTCCACAGTGTGAAATCTCACATGTTTGGGAAAGATTTTTTATACATTAGAATAACCAATTTTAATTCAAATACCACAAAGGAATTAATTGATGCAATACATAAACACAAGAGTTCCCTTAAAGGGATTATTTTAGATCTAAGAAATAATCCTGGAGGACTCCTTGACCAGGCAGTTTCTGTTGCAGATGTGTTTTTAGAAAAAGGACTTATAGTCTATACTAAGGGAAGGGTTCCTGAGAGTAAGATGAGTTTTTCTGCCCAGAAACAGGATACAGATGTAAGTTGTCCCCTAGTAGTACTTATTAATGCTGG
The DNA here is from genome assembly GCF_054654515.1 of Desulfothermus okinawensis JCM 13304. Taxonomy (NCBI): domain Bacteria; kingdom Pseudomonadati; phylum Thermodesulfobacteriota; class Desulfovibrionia; order Desulfovibrionales; family Desulfothermaceae; genus Desulfothermus; species Desulfothermus okinawensis. The sequence goes on from NZ_BAAIEW010000001.1 coordinate 109,839, forward strand.
TAGTGCTTCTGCCTCTGAAATTGTTGCCGGTGCCCTGCAAGATCAACATAGAGCACTACTTGTGGGAGAACGTAGTTTCGGAAAAGGTTCTGTGCAGACCATAATCCCCCTTTATGATGGGTCTGCCATTAAACTAACCACAGCTAAATATTATACTCCATCTGGCAGATCAATACAGGCCCAGGGCATTACCCCTGATATTGAGGTGCCCTTGGTTGTTACAAAGAAAGATAAACAGGAAAAATTAATGGAAAAGATTATGAAAATCAGGGAAAAAGACCTTGAAAGGCATCTTAAAAATAAAGAGAACACAAAAAACAAACAGGCCCAGTTGGATAAAAAGGCCAAAGAGATGCTAGAGAAAGACAACCAGCTTAAGATTGCATTTGAGCTTGTAAAGATTATGCCAAAATTAAAGACTCTAACATTTAATTAAATATGGGAAAAAAGCGAAGTCGAAAAAAAAAGGATAAAATGAGAAATAAAGGAAGCCTGGGTAAACTCCTGGGCTTCCTTTTTATATTTGTTGTCACATTTTCTTCCCTGGTATTGGTTTTAAATTTACCATATAATCATAGAAACCATATTAAGGAAAAGAATTTTTGCTTAACTAAAAACAAGGTAAAAAGACTGTCTTCGCAAAATAAACTTTCTTATGAAGAGAGATTGATATCTCCTTTAGAAGAAAAAATAAAAAAAATTGATCTTGCTATACTGCAGTCAGTTCTTGTTTCATCCCTTCCTAAAAACAGTATTCATTATATAGAGATAGAACATAGAGAAGTTAAAGGTAAAAGCTATCTATATCAATCTCTGGAAATAAAGGGGAAGATAGATAAAATACGTTTATTTAAAAAAAAGCTAATTCATTTTTTGAAAGCCTGGTTTGATCACAGGGAAATAGGAGTGGCTGTCCATAAAAATTTAGTTAAGATTAAGGTGGATGGAATCCCCACTCATACTATTATCTTTAATCTACAACAAGGGCTAACTAAAAAACAATTCAAAAAAGGCAGACTAATTCTCATAATAGATGATATTGGCAGAGATCTTAATGCTGCAAAAAAATTAATATATCTATTTGGAAGTAGTGTGAATCTTTCAATTTTACCATACAGCCCCCATGCGGTAGAGGTTTACAATCTTTGCATAAAAAAGAAAGTCCCCACACTTTTGCACATGCCAATGGAACCAATAACCTATCCTGAAACAAATCCAGGGCCAGGTGCTTTGTTAACAAATATGGACGCTCTAAAGATTAAAAATCTCACACAGAAGGCTCTATACCATTTCCCAAATATATTGGCTGTTAATAATCATATGGGATCTAAATTCACTCAGAATAGAGGTTTGATGAGGGTTTTTTTGAGTGAATTAAAAAAAAGAAATCTTTTTTTTATAGATAGTATGACTACACCAAAAAGTGTTTCCTCAAGTTTGGGGAAAGAACTGGGTTTACCTGTATTTAGAAGGGATATTTTTTTAGACAATAAAAAGGATGTAGAAGATATTTTGTTTCAATTACGTAAAGCAGAAACATATTCTCTAAAAAAAGGGCTTGTTGTTGTCATTGGACATCCATATAAAGAGACAATAGAGGCACTTAGAGAATGGAAAGGAGAAAAAGATCCAAACGTTAGACTCCTTTCAGTGGCATATCTTTTAAAACAAAAAAGGACTGCCTTTTAGGCAGCCCTTTTTTTTATCAATTCCTAGGTGTTTTAATTAGAACAGACCAGATACCTTTCCAGTCTTAGGATCAACATCAACTCTCATATATGCTGGTTTTGAGCTTGTTCCAGGCATGAGGCTTATTGTTCCAGCTACTGGACATAGGAATTTAGCTCCTGAGTAAATGAGAACATCTCTTATTGGAAGTACCCATCCCTTGGGAACACCCTTAAGTGTTGGGTCATGGGAGAGGGACAGATGCGTCTTAACCATCATGGTCATAAAATCAGCATATTTTGGATCCTCTTCCAACATCTTTGCCTTTTTCTCGGCCTCAGGTGTCCAGGTTACACCGTCTGCACCGTATACTTCCTTGGCAATGATCTCAACCCTATCCCTTAATTTCATTTCTATTGGATACAAGAATTTGAATTCACTTTCTTCGTCACATGCATCAATAACTGCATCAGCAAGCTCCAATGCTCCATCACCACCATATCTCCAGTGATCAGATACAGCACATCTTGCACCAGCCTGTTCTGCGATCTTTTTCACTGCAGCAACCTCTGCGTCTGTGTCAGTATGGAACTTATTGATACATACAACTGGGTTCATTCCAGACTTTCTAATCACATTAATTAAGTGAACCATGTTTTCACATCCCTTTTCAACTAGCTCAACATTTTCCTTGATGTATTCTTCTGGAAGTGGCCTTCCTGGTACAACCCTTGGTCCACCACCATGCATCTTAAGTGCCCTGATGGTCACTGTTAAAACTGATACGTGAGGCTTTAGACCGCTTAATCTACATTTTACATTCCAGAATTTTTCAAATCCAATGTCTGCTGCGAAACCAGATTCAGTTACATGGTAATCGAACATCTTCAGACCTATTCTGTCAGCAATAATAGATGATTGTCCCACAGCAATGTTGGCAAATGGACCAGCGTGCACCATACATGGCTGATATTCTGCAGTACACATTAAGGTCGGGTTAATGGTATTTCTCATCCATGCACACATTGCATTTCCTACCTGGAGGTCTCCTGTGGTTACTGGTTTCCCATCCCTATCAAATGCAACAGTAATCTCATTTAAACGTTTTTTGAGGTCAGCCAAATCCTTTGCAATGGCAAGAATGGCCATACATTCGGAACTTACAGATATTCCGAACTTAGATTGCATGGTGTATCCATCAAATCTTCCACCAATACCAATTATGATATTCCTGAGTGCCTGGGCACAAAAATCCATCACCCATCCCATTTCAACCCTTGTTGGGTCAATATTGAGTGCTGGGATACCAGAGAGTTTTTCTATTTTTTCTGGCCCATAGTTTCTCTCGTGCTGCATCCTGGCTGTTAAGGCAACCATTGCCAGATTGTGGGCATTTGTTATGTCATTTATGTCTCCAGTTAGTCCAAGGGAAAATTCAGTCATTGGGATTAAAATTGCATTTCCACCACCAGCTGCTGTTCCTTTGATGTTCATGGTTGGTCCGCCAGAAGGCTGACGAAGGGCACCACCAACATTTTTGCCTCTCTTTCCAAGTCCTTCCATGAGTCCCACAGATGTGGTGGTTTTGCCTTCTCCTAATGGTGTTGGGGTGATAGCGGTTACTTCTATGTATTTACCATCAGGACGATCTTTGAGCCTGTCTATGATTTTTAGGAAGTCCAATTTGCAGAGTCTACCCATTGGGATTACTTCATCCTTTTGAAGTCCCAATTTTTCCCGCCACTCATCTGGAGTAGGCATATTTTCCTCTGCAGCCTCTGAGATTTGCCAATCTTCCATTTTGGTTGCATCGTAGGCCATCTTATATACTCCTTTTTTAAGGGTTAAACAACAAATCAAACGACAATTACATGAGGTTAATGATTGTTTTTTTGGGTCTTCATAAATCAAAAATCGCATTTTTGTCAAAGTCAATTTTCGAGATAATTGGAGTTTTTTGAACAATTTTTCTCTACTTAAAAAGAAATTTTTCTAAGGTTTTTTCACTGTTGCAAAAAAGATAAATAGAAATTAACTAGGTAGAAAAACCAGGGTAAATAGCACAATGAAAGAAAATTTGAAAAAATTGCCTTTAGGGCTGGCAGAATCCATCCTTGAAAGTATAAGTGATGGGGTATTTACTGTAAATTTAAATTGGGAGATAACTTATTTTAATAATGCAGCAGAAAAGATAACAAAAATCTCCCGTGATGAGGTTATTGGTAGGTTTTGTGCTGAAGTTTTTAAATCTAATATGTGTGAGGGAAATTGTCCTTTAAAAAAGACCATTAAAGATAAGAGGCCAATAATTGGACAAGCAGGGTTTATAATAAATGCCCTTGGTGAAAAGGTCCCCATTAGTGTTTCAACCGCGGTCTTAACTGATGATAAAGGGAATATAATTGGTGGGGCTGAGACTTTTAGAGACTTAAGTGAGATTGAACGGTTAAGATTAGAACTTTCCTCTAAATATAGGGTGGGAAATTTGGTTTCCAGATCCCTCAAGATGCAAAAAATATTTGAAATATTACCAACTATTTCCAATTCTCCTTCCACTGTGCTTATTTTAGGGGAAACTGGTACAGGAAAAGAGCTCATAGCAAGAACCATACATGAGTTAAGTCCCAGAAAAAATGGTCCATTTGTGGCCATAAATTGTTCTGCCCTGCCTGAGACCCTACTTGAAGCAGAATTTTTTGGATATAAAAAAGGGGCATTTACAGGGGCCACACAAAACAGAAAAGGAAAATTGGAAGCAGCTAATAAGGGAACCCTATTTCTAGACGAGATTGGGGATATGCCAATATCCATTCAAGCCAAGCTCCTAAGGGTTATACAGGAAAGGAGTTTTGAACCAATTGGGTCAAATAAAAGTGTGTCTGTGGATATAAGAATAATATGTGCTACAAATAAAGATTTAGACAAGTTAGTTGAGAAAGAACAATTTAGAAAAGATTTATATTACAGAATAAATGTGATAAAACTAGAACTTCCCCCTTTAAGGGAAAGAAAAGAAGACATACCTGTTCTCGTAGATAATTTCATATCCCATTTTAACAAGCTCCTTGGCAAAAATATTAAAGGGATTTCTCCTGAGGCCTTGTCATTACTCATGACCTACAATTGGCCAGGGAATATAAGGGAACTTGAAAATGTTATAGAGCGGGCATCGATTTTGTGTTTTGGGGACATTATCCATGTGGAACACCTGCCTGAAGAAATATTTTCTCCTTCAGCCCCTCTGTGCGACAACATAAAACAAACAAAATCCTTAATGGAAAAACAGTTGATTATTTCAGCCCTTAAACAAAATAATTTCGATCCAAAAAGAACTGCCAGCTCCTTGGGAATCCACAAAACTACCCTCTACAGAAAATTAAAAAAATATAATATTCAACTTGCCAAAAGGTCGAGTTAGTTACTGTATATTAGTTGAGAATTATCCATTCTGCTTATTCCTTTAACTCCGTTATGGATCAAGTGATTAGTGATTAGTTTTTAGTTGTTAGTATAAGGGCGAAGGATGAAGGTAGAAGGGCGAAGAGCACCTAAAACTTTGAACATTGAACCTTGAACGTTGAACTTTAGACACAGACCACATACACAGACACATCAAAAGTTTTAGATTTCGGAGTTAAGGGAATAAGCGAATTATTCATTACTATTTTGAATAAATTAGTAGCGATCTTGCAACTGAAATTTAAGGTTGGTAGCAGTATTGCAACTGGAAAGATGTAATAGTTAAACGTTAATTATCTGTTTTTTTTAGAGAATAAAATATTACATGGTTGGCATGTAATCTGCATCAATATTTACATGAATAAAAAAGTGGCATTCACAATCTGGAATGGAAGAATAGCTCCACTGTTTGATGTTGCTAAATGTTTTTTGGTAATAACGCATAAGGGGGCTAATATAGTATCCGAAGAAGTGATAACCATTTCTACATCTGAGTTTTTTGATAGATTAAAAGAAGTCATGCATCTGCAACTAGATGTATTAGTTTGTGGAGGAATATCAAGGCAATATTTTGAGATATTATCATCAAACGGGGTTATGGTTATCCCCTTCACATCAGGTTGTGTGTCCAAAATAAAGGAAGCTTATTTTTTGGGAACATTAAACCATAGAACTTTTGTTATGCCTGGATGCTTTGGATCTAGGCAAAAAATTTTAAGGAGGTGGCTTATGCCAGGTCAAGGAGGCGGAAGAGGTCAAGGCGGAGGTAGAAGTCAGGGAGGTGGAAGAGGAATGGGTGGAGGTGGCAGGATGCGGGGTCAGCCCGATGGAATGTGTATTTGCCCAAAATGTGGTTACAAAGAAGAGCATTTTAGGGGCCAGCCGTGTTTTGAGCGGATGTGTCCAAATTGCAGCGTCCCTTTAAGAAGGGAATAAAAAATTAAAAAAGGAGGTGTTAGCCATGCCAGGAGGAGATAGGACTGGACCACTTGGAGCAGGGCCAAGAACAGGAAGAGGTCTTGGATATTGTTCAGGTAGTTCTCATCCAGGCTGGGTATATGGGAGAGGTTATGGTAGAGGTATGGGATTTGGAAGAGGCAGAAGGTGTGGAAGAGGTTTTTGGGGTAGAGGTAGGTGGTGCTTCTATGGTGCTTATGTGCCCACACCATACAACGTGCCTTATGATGAGGAAACCGAGAAAAGGACACTTGAAGCAGAGGCGAATTATTTGAGAAACACCCTTAAGGAGATTGAGGAGAGACTTAATCAATTGGCCCAAAAATAAGGAGAGGCCCTGCCAGAAATTTGTTGGCAGGGCCGATTATTTTTCATTTTATAAGGAGGTTTTATGAAGATAGCAATAACTACCACAGGAGATGATCTAAATGCAGAAGTAGATCCAAGGTTTGGAAGGGCAAAAAAGTTTTTAATATATGACACAGATACAGGAGAGTACAAGGTTATAGATAATTCACAGAATCTAAACCTTCCCCAGGGGGCTGGGATTCAATCTGCCCAGAATGTTGCTTCTGAAGGGGTGAAGGCAATAATAACTGGCCATGTTGGGCCAAAGGCCTTTAATGTATTAACAGCAGCTAAAATTACAATATATTTAACTGATCTAAAAACAGTAAAACAAGCAATAGATGCATACAAGGCAGGGGAACTTGAGCCTGCGAAAACATTTGATAAAGAGGGGCATTGGATATGAGAATATGTGTTGCCTCAGGCAAAGGCGGAACAGGAAAGACCACTGTGGCTGTAAATCTTGCAAAGGCATTAGATGAGGAAGTTATTTTATTGGATTGTGATGTAGAGGAACCAAATGCAAACCTTTTTTTAAAAGGCGATTTTGTAGAAAATAAAGTAAGTTATGTAAAGGTTCCAAAGGTCGACGAATCCCTTTGTGATGGGTGCAGAAAATGTACAGAAATATGTGAGTTCAAGGCTATTATTGTTATAGAAAAGGTTCCCATGCTCTTTTATGATTTGTGTCATAGCTGTGGGGCATGTTATCATATTTGTCCTAAGAAGGCCATAGAAGAGATTGACAGAAGGATTGGAGAGATTAATCATTTTAAGAAACGCAATGTAGATCTCTATGAAGGTAGGTTAGATATTGGAGTTGCCATAGCACCTCCAATTATTAAGGGGTTAAAAGAGCATATAGATGAAAATAAAATCTGTATCTTAGATGCCCCTCCCGGGACCTCCTGCCCCACTATTGAAACATTAAAAGATTCTGATGTGGCAATCCTGGTTACAGAACCAACTCCCTTTGGTTTAAATGATTTAATACTGGCAATAGAGGTCACCAGACAACTAAATATCCCCTTTGGAGTAGTTATAAATCGCTCAGACATGGGGGATGACAGGGTACATAATTATTTAAAAAACGAAAATATTCCCATTTTAATGGAAATAAAACATGATGTAGAAATAGCCAGGTTGTATTCTGAGGGAAAGGTCATTGTGGACGAGATCCCTAAATACAAAGACATGTTCGTGGATTTAAAGGATAAAGCCTTTGAACTTTCAAAAAATGGTAATAGAGCTTAATTTAAAGTAGGATGATAAGTTATGGAACCAAAAGAAATTGTAATTATTAGTGGAAAAGGTGGAACAGGAAAGACTTCAATTACAGGTGCATTGGCTGCCCTTTTTAAAAAACTGGTGCTGGCAGATTGTGATGTAGATGCAGCTGATTTGCATCTAATTGTAAAACCTAACATCTTACAAAAAGAGGATTTTTATAGTGGACATGAGCCTAAGTGGGTAGAAGAAAAATGTGTATTTTGTGGCACGTGTGAAGAGATGTGTCGTTTTGATGCCATCCATATTGAGAATAATACACTAAATCTAGACCTAAATTCCTGTGAGGGCTGCGGGGTATGTGTAAATTTTTGTCCTGAACAGGCATTCTTGTTTGAGGATAGGTGGTGCGGACATTGGATGGTCTCAGAAACAAAGTATGGTCCAATGGTGCATGCAAAACTTGGAATAGGTGCAGAAAATTCTGGAAAACTTGTCTCTTTTGTGAGGGAAAAGGCCAGGGAGATAGCAAGTTCAAAAAATCTTGATAAAATCTTAATAGATGGCCCTCCAGGTATTGGATGTCCTGTTATTGCTTCAGTTACAGGGACCCACTTTGTTGTTATTATAACTGAACCAACGGTTTCAGGGATCCATGATATGGAAAGGGTGGTGTCCTTGTCCAAACACTTTAATGTCCCAGCAGGGGTGATAGTAAATAAATGGGATTTAAATAAAGACTATGCAGCAACCATTGAAAAAAAATGTAAAGAGAACGGGCTTGTAATTCTTGGCAAGATCCCCTATGATCCTATTTTCACCAAGGCCCAGATAAATGAGACAAATATTATAGAATATAAGGACAGTAAGGTTAGGGATGAGCTTATTAACGTCTTTGACAAACTAAATAAAACCATACAGTTATAAGGAGGATGTTGTATGAGAATAGCTGTACCAGTGGCACAGGGGAAACTTTGCATGCACTTTGGACACTGTGAGCAATTTGCACTTATTGATGTGGACCCTGAGTCAAAGACAATTACAGGAAAACAAATAGTAACCCCACCACCCCATCAACCAGGTATTCTTCCACCGTGGATAAAGGAACAGGGGGTATCATTGGTGATAGCAGGTGGCATGGGAGCCAGGGCCATAGATTTTTTTAATCAATTAGGTATAGAAGTATTAGTTGGCGCTCCATCAGATGATCCAGAAAAGGTGGTAGAAGCATATCTAAACGGTACCCTTCAAACAGGTCAAAATGTGTGCGACCATTAACATAATTTGCGGCCACATCAGTCAAATGGACTTATGTGGCCCTTTGTTTTTGTAGTTATTTAAGTTATCCTAAAAAACAAGACTCCAGTTAGATATGCCCAGTGTAGGTAGGTAGAAAAAATTTTTCTGTATTTTTTTACGGCAAAGTCAAATTCTTCCCTGTCCAAAAATATAAATTCATATCCATCTATTTTAATATTTTTTGTTAAATAGATGGAGATAAGTTCATTTTTTCTACTCAACATATGGTTTCTTATTAGTATATCAATAGGACCTTTTCTAGAAGAGAATTTCTGTAGATTTTTCTCTGCCAATTCTTCTTCTGACATACCAAGGGGGATATGAGTATTTACAGGAAAATCCCAAACATAATCCCCATCATTACTCACCTGTTTTTTTATACATAGTCGCTTTTCTTTATCGTATAATACCAAGATCAATCTTTTATGCAGCAGTCCCTGCTCATGGACCTTATCTTCTTTCATGGCACCAATGGGTTTTCCTTTTGTATCAACTATGTGAATAAGCATGGTCTCAACTCTCCAAATAAATACCTTGAATATACTCTTTTTTTGGACTAATAAATTTTACCTATGTTAAATGAGCTGAGAAGAATACTTGTTGTGACAAAACAGGGCCATACTCAGGCTCAAGTGCTTGCGAAAGATATAAGAAAGTGGTTAGAATCAAAAAGTTTTCATGTTAATATATTAAGCACTTCCAAATTAACCACAGGATCCATTGCTGACGACAATTGGGACTTAGTTATAGTACTTGGCGGAGATGGGACCTTACTTTACGTTGTAAGGTGTCTTTTGACAAGGGATATTCCTTTTTTGGGTATAAATTTTGGCAGAGTGGGTTTTCTCGCTGAAATTTCTCCAGATGAATGGGAAGATGTGCTATCTGATGTACTTATTTGTAGAAAGTTTATAAGCTCAAGGAGGATAGCCATAAAATACCAGGTAATAAGAGATGGTAATGTCTATACTTCAGGTTGTTCCATAAATGATGTGGTTATTTCAAGGGATGGGCTGGCCAGGCTTTTAGAATTACATATAGAAATTTCAGGATCAAAAAAGGCCCTTAATTTAAGGGCAGATGGGGTGATTGTGTCAACTCCCAATGGTTCCACTGGATACTGTGCTGCTGCTGGAGGAAGTTTAATTTTTCCCGAACTAAAAGTACTTGAAATTTGTCCCATTTGTCCATTTTTGACAAAATTGAGGCCCTTAATTGTGTCTGGCGACCATGTAATATCAATTGAAATAGGGGGAATAGAACAAGATGCATCCTTGACAGTTGATGGGCAGGAAGGATTTTTTTTGTCTCCAGGGGATATTGTTTGTATCTCCAGGCATGAATATGAGGTGGAATTTTTATTACCCCAAGATAGTTCATATATAAATAAGTTGATATCCAAAGGGTACATCTAGAGAAATGCTAAAGTTACGTCTATTCCTTATATTTCTCCTTCTTTTTTTTTGGTCATGTCATCCAAAGATTTCAGAAAGGGAAATCAGCTATAAAAAGGTACCTGGATTTAGAGTAAATAAAATAATAAGGGGTCTAAAGGCCAACAAACAAGGGCTTCCCACATGGGAAGATTTAAGGGAACCTTTAGAAAATACACTTAAGTTCCTGCATAGGAAAAAATTTAATGAACTATTTCTTCCAGGCTTAACTATTACTAAAGAGAAGCTCATAGAAAGTATCCAGCACTTAATCCGTATTTTGCCTGACTTAGACAAGGACCCATATATACTAAAAAAGGATTTTGATTTTTACCAATTAACTCCAAACACATTTTTTACTGGCTATTTTGGGATGGATGTTGAAGCCTCTTTGACAAAGGACAATGTGTATAAATATCCCATATATGGAGTGCCCAGGGATTTAAAAAGGGCAGACCTGGGGAAGTTTCACCCACGGTGGAAGGGCGAGATTTTAATTTATAGACTGGAAAAAGATTCCATTGCCCCTTATTATACAAGGGAAGAAATTGAAAAGAATGGGGCAATCAACAAAAAAGCAAAGGTCCTTGCCTGGGCAAAAAATCCAGTTGATCTATTTTTTTTACAAATTCAGGGATCAGGGAGATTGATTTTACCAGACGGAACCTTTAAATATATTGGTTATGCGGGGAAAAATGGAAGACAGTATGTATCCATTGGCAAATATATGATTGAGAAGGGATTAATAGCTCCAGGACAGGCAACATTAGATGGCATAGCCCATTATTTAAATGCACATCCAGAACTTTTGCCTGATATACTTTATATAAATCCCAGTTATGTATTTTTTAGGTTCTTAAAAGATGGCCCTATTGGGGCTGCAGGGATTAAATTAACAGGTTTTGCTTCCATGGCAACAGATCCACATGTTATACCACTTGGGGCAATTGGGATATATGACGTAGTCCTACCCATTGGGAAAAAAGGTTCTCGTGTGGTAGGGGCCTTTATGTCCCAGGATGTGGGTGGAGCTATTACCAATAACCATGTTGATCTTTTTTTGGGTTGGGGAGAAAATGCCAGGAAAATTGCAGGTAGCCTATCTACTTATGGTAAGATATATCTGCTTTTAAAAAAGTAGCTGTGAGGGGAGATACTTCCACAGTCACAGTTTTTAGGGCATAACTATTCAAAGGAGGAAATATGTCCAAATATGAAGTTGTTATAGGACTTGAGGTGCATGCACAACTTAAGACAAAATCCAAGTTGTTTTGTTCTTGTCCCACTACTTTTGGTGAACCACCCAATCAAAATACATGTCCTGTGTGCGCTGCTATGCCAGGTGCATTACCTGTTGTAAACAAAAAGGCTGTGGAATATGCAACAAAGATGGCCCTAGCTGTAAATTGTAAAATAAATAAAAATTCTCTATTTGCCAGAAAAAATTATTTTTATCCAGATCTTCCCAAGGGGTATCAGATTTCTCAATATGAGGAACCCCTTGCTGTGGATGGATATATAGACTTAAGGCTTGAACAAGGCACAAAGAGGGTGCGGATTGTAAGGATTCACATGGAAGACGATGCTGGGAAGTCTATACATGTGCCCGGGGAAAACAAGACCTTAATTGATTTAAATAGAACAGGTGTGCCCCTTATAGAAATAGTTTCTGCTCCAGATATAAACAGTCCTGAGGAGGCTGTTTTGTACTTAAAGGAACTTAGATCTATTCTGGTATATCTGGATATATGCGATGGAAACATGCAGGAAGGTAGTTTTAGGTGTGATGCCAATGTATCTATTAGACCAAGGGGAGAAGAAAAACTGGGAACAAGGACAGAGCTAAAGAATATGAATTCATTTAGACATGTTCAAAAGGCCCTTGAATATGAGGTCAGGCGTCAGATAGACCTTGTGGAAGATGGGGAGAAGGTAATTCAGGAGACCAGGCTCTATGATGAATCAAAGGGAATAACCAGGTCCATGCGAGGTAAGGAAGAGGCTCATGATTATAGGTATTTTCCAGATCCAGACCTGGTGCCTGTTATGATTTTAGATGAGGAATTAAACCAGTGGAAAGGGGAGATTCCAGAGTTGCCACTTGAAAAACTGGATAGATTTGTTAAAGAATATCATTTGTCTGAGAATGAGGCAGATCTCATTGTGTCAGATAAACACCTGGCTGACTATTTTGAGGAAGTGGTAGAGATCTATAATAGCCCCAAGGAAGTGTACAACTGGTTTCAAACTGACCTTTTAAGGGAACTCAATGAGAAGAATTTAAAACCTCAAGAGATAACTCTTACCCCTTATAATTTTGCAAATCTTTTAAAATTGGTTAAGGATGGAAAAATAAGCTTAAAGATAGCAAAGGATGTATTTCCTGATATCTTTGACAAAAATTTAGACCCAAACAAATACATTGAGGAAAAAGGACTTATTCAAATATCTGATGATTCCCAGCTGGAGAAAATTGTTGAGGAAGTAATCAAGGAAAATCCAAAGGAAGTTGAGGCATACAAAAATGGTAAAAAGAAACTCATGAGTTTTTTTATGGGACAGGTAATGAAAAAAACAAAGGGCAAGGCAAATCCAAAGGTGGTATCTAAGTTGTTTGCAAAAAGATTGAATAATTAACAAAATAAGGTAAAATACAATGAGACGGCATATAAAATTTTCAGACGAGGAAAATATCCTGGTCCTTTTAGACCAGAGATATCTGCCTAATAAAGAGATATGGTATGTGTGTAGAAATTTGAGGGAAGTGATTTTTGCAATAAAGAATATGGTTATTAGAGGTGCTCCAGCAATAGGAGTAGTGGCTGGTTATGGTTGTTATCTTGGTACACTTAATCTAGACCCAGAAGATCCAGAATGGCGTGATCTCCTAAAGAAAAAACTGATTGATTTAGAAGATGCCAGGCCAACTGCTGTAAATTTGCGACATGTGGTTCAAACCATGAGGGACATTTGGGAGAAAAATGAAGAGATAGGCCTAGATGAGCTCAGGTGGGTGTGGCTCAAAAAGGCAAAAGAGATTCATAATGAAGATATTTTAATTAATAAAGCAATAGGAAAGCATGGACTGGAGTTAATTAAAGACAAAAAATGTATTATGACCCACTGCAATGCTGGTGGGCTTGCCACTGGGGGATACGGAACGGCCCTGGGGGTAATTAGGGCTGCTAAATCTGCAAATCTAGGTATAGAAGTCATAGCCAATGAAACCAGGCCATTTTTGCAGGGTGCACGTTTAACAGCCTATGAACTCCACCATGATGATATAACGGTAAAAGTAGTGTGTGACAATTCAGCAGGTTATTTAATGGCCCAAAATATGGTGGATGCAGTAATTGTAGGTGCAGACAGGATTGTGGAAAATGGGGATACAGCTAACAAAATAGGCACATATTCATTGGCTATTTTGGCAAAACATCATAATATTCCATTTTATGTGGCCGCACCAGTGTCCACTTTTGATTTGAGTTTAAAAAGTGGTGACCAGATCCCCATTGAACAGAGGCCTGCAAAAGAAGTCACTAATATTGGGAATATGAAAATAGTCCCAGATGGTGTTGACGTGTATAACTTTGCATTTGATGTGACTCCAGGGGAATTTATTACAGCTATTATTTGTGAAAAAGGAATTATTTATCCTCCTTATGACGTAAATATCCCAGCAGTAATTTTGGGGAGTTAATAGATGCTGCCAGTAGTAGTAATAATTGGTAGGACAAATGTGGGAAAGTCTACTTTGTTTAACAGGCTAGTTAGAGCAAATAAGGCAATAACCCATGATAGGGAGGGTGTAACCAGGGATAGAATTTATGGGGAAGTCAGATATACAGAAAAACCCTTTGTGCTTTTTGATACTGGAGGACTTACATTTGATTTTCACAGTGAAATAGACAGGGGTATTTTTGATCAAGTTGAAAATGCAATAGACGATGCATCGCTTCTTTTGTTTCTAGTTGATGGAAAGGCCGGGCTCACACCATTAGATGAAGAAATCGCTGAGTTTATTAGAAGGTCAAAAAAGCCAGTACTCTTAGTTGTCAATAAGGTAGACGGCAAGGAGCAGGTAAGCACCCTTGTGTCTGAATTCCATAGACTTGGTTTTGAACCTATTGCTGTTTCTGCAGCTCATGGATACAATATTCGTTATTTAGTTAAGAAAATACAAGACATTATACCAAAGCCAACTATTGAGCCAGAGATATCTGGACTTAAAATTGCCCTTGTGGGGCGTCCCAATGTTGGTAAATCATCTATTATAAATGGATTTGTTGGGGAAAAGCGTCTTATTGAATCCCCAATTGCTGGTACAACTAGAGACAGTGTGGACGTAGTATTAAAAAAAGGTGACAACCAGTATATTTTTGTTGATACTGCTGGAGTTAGACGGAGAAGTAAAATAAAGGATCCCCTGGAAAAATTCAGTGTACTCAGGGCTCTTAGTGCAAGTAAAAGGGCACATGTAACTGTATTGGTGGTGGATGCCACATCCAGGCTAACACATCAGGATAAGACCCTGATACATTTTTTGCAGAGGGAAAATATCCCAATGATACTTGCTGTAAATAAGATAGATTTAGTGCCCAGGGCAAAGTTAGACGGATTAAGGACATATTTTAAGGATCAACTTAAATTTTGTCCCTATGTGCCAATAGTATTTACTTCAACAGTGGACAGGCGAGGACTTGGTGGAATTTTGGTTTTGGCAGAGAAATTATGGGAAGAAACCAACAAGAGGATAACCACAGGAGAATTAAATAGGGGGCTTGAGATTGCAATAAAAAGACACCAGCCACCAGTGGTGAAAAATAGGCGTCCAAAATTTTACTATCTCACTCAGGTGGACACAGTACCACCAACTTTTGTGTTTTTTTTGAACGATCATACACTTATCAAGACCCCTTATAAGAGGTATTTAGAAAATCAGATTAGAAAGATTTTTGGGTTTAAAATGGCACCAGTAAAACTAATTTTTAGGACATCAAGGGATAGTCGTGAAAATAAAAAATAAAAATTTAAGGAGTAGGGGTTTATGGTAGAAAAGGTAAATTTTATTTGGTTTGACGGAGAATTTGTACCCTGGGATGAGGCCAAGGTTCATGTTTTGACCCATACCTTACACTATGGTGCCGGTGTTTTTGAGGGAATAAGGAGTTATCTTTGCACAGATGGCTCTTCTGCTGTGTTTCGTCTCCAGGAGCATGTAAGGAGGCTATTTGATTCTGCAAAGATTTTAAACATCAAAATCCCCTATAGCCAGGAAGAGATTTGTGATGCAATAATTTCTACCTTAAAGAAGAATAAACTCAGAGAAGGCTATATTAGACCTTTGGTGTTTATTGGTGATGGGGCAATGGGGGTGCATCCCTCAACAAATCCAATAAGGGTGATAATAGCTGTTTGGCCCTGGGGTGCATATTTAGGTGAAGAGGCATTGGAGAAAGGCATCAGGGTAAAAACCTCTTCTTTTACAAGACATCATGTAAATGTAATGATGACCAAGGCAAAAATATGCGGCAATTACGTAAATTCTGTATTAGCCAAGATGGAAGCAGTATCTGATGGGTATGATGAGGCCCTAATGTTAGATGTTGATGGATATGTGGCAGAGGCAAGTGGTGAGAATCTTTTTATTGTCAGGGACAGTAAAGTAAAGACCTCTCCCTTGGGTCCAGTTCTCCCAGGGCTAACAAGGGATTGCATTATAACAATAGCAAAAGATATGGGCTATGAAGTTTTTGAGCAGAGATTTACCAGAGATGAACTCTATATTGCAGATGAAGCCTTTTTTACAGGAACTGCTGCAGAGCTTACTCCAATTAGAGAGGTAGATGGACGCACTATTGGAGCAGGTCATGCTGGACCTATTACAAAGCTGTTTCAACAGGAATTTTTTAAGATAGTTAAAGGCGATAACCTAAAGTATGCTGGTTGGCTAACCCACTACGAGATATAATTTGCTAAAAAAATAATTTAATATGGGAGCACCAATGGAGTATTTATTTGGTGCTCCCATATTTTTCATTAAGTTTATGGATAAGGGAAAACACCTAACAACATTTTATAGACCCCAGAGGTTTTCAGAATTAAAGGGCCAGGATCATATAAAAAAAGTGCTCACCCATATTGCCAAAAACGGTTCAGTGGGAAAGGTCTATTTATTCAGTGGCACAAGGGGGGTCGGTAAGACATCGGCTGCAAGGATCCTTGCAAAGGCCATAAATTGTAGGCAGGCTCCCACAGAAGAACCCTGTAATAGGTGTGATATATGTGGTGAGATTACAAAGGGAATATCCCTGGATGTGTTGGAGATAGATGGGGCATCCCACACTGGCGTTGATAATGTGAGGAAGTTAATTGAGGACATATCCCTTATGCCTGTTAAGTGTAAATATCGCGTAGTGATAATTGATGAAGTCCATATGCTATCAAAATCTGCCTTTAATGCACTCTTAAAGACCCTGGAGGAACCCCCATCTCATGCTGTATTTATTTTGGCCACCACAGAGGTAAACAAGATCCCCTCAACCATTCTTAGCAGGTGTCAGCATTTTTCATTTAAAAAACTGAGCACCCAGGAACTGGTGGATCATTTAAAATCCATACTGGATAAAGAAAGTATTTCCTATGATGAAGAGGCAGTAATCTTAATTGCTAAGAGGGGAGATGGAAGTGTAAGGGACTGTCTATCCATATTGTCTCAATTGGTTGCTGGAAGTGATGGGTATATTTCAGCAGAACTGGTAAGGGAAGTGTTGGGTATTGCGCCTGCTGAGGCCAAAATTCAAATTTTAGAGGCTGTTTTAAAAAAAGATATCCGTTCTATTGTTCTAAACATAAGATCCCTTTTAGATCGTGGAATAGATATCCCATATTTTTTGGAAGAGGTTACAACCCTATTTAGGGATCTTTTTTTAATAAAGAGCTGTGGAGAAGCATTAATTGGTGAAGCTTCGTCCCATATTGAAATTGAAAAAATGAAATTTTTTGCAACTAAATTTTCCATGGCACAAATACATGCAGCCTGGCAACTTTTGTTGGATGCAAGGATGAAATTAGATAGGGCTCAGGATCCTGTGTTGTTTTTAGAGCTTTTATTTGTGAACCTTACATATCTTGCTGAACTGACACCTGTTTCAAGGGTGGATTTTGCTGATAGAGATTTTTTAGTTGATCCAGATGAAACTGCTTCAAGTTTAAAACATAATAAAATGGAATCCCAGGCAGGGCAAAAAAATCAAATAGCAAAAGATGTTTCCCATCCAAAAACAGGAACCAGGACATGGCATGGATTTATTAAATATTTAAAAAATAGGGCACCATCCCAAAAATTACCCCACCTGCAGGCCGTAAATGGCCAGTTAGATGGGGAAAAATTGATAATCCAGTGTTCTGGATACTGGTTGCAGAAGTTAAAGTCCTCACAAGATGTCTTTAAATTTTTTCAAGATTCAATTTATGAGTATTTTGGTAATATAGAAATTGATTTCAAGGAGATAATAAGA
The DNA here is from genome assembly GCF_054654515.1 of Desulfothermus okinawensis JCM 13304. Classification (NCBI taxonomy): domain Bacteria; kingdom Pseudomonadati; phylum Thermodesulfobacteriota; class Desulfovibrionia; order Desulfovibrionales; family Desulfothermaceae; genus Desulfothermus; species Desulfothermus okinawensis. The sequence goes on from NZ_BAAIEW010000001.1 coordinate 127,750, forward strand.
AATTCAAAAAATTCTGTAACTGAACAAGTAAAAAATGATCCTGTTATTAAGAAAGTATTAGATGAATTTAAGGGTACTATTTATGACATAAAGTTAAGTAAAGGACAAAAAAGCGAGGAGGATGTATGAATATTCAGGAACTCATGAGACAGGCACAACTTCTACAAAAAAAGATATTAGATGCACAGGAAGAAATAAAGAATAAGGTGGTAGAAGCAACTGCTGGCGGAGGTATTGTAAAGGTGGTGGCAAATGGGGCACAGGAAATCGTGAGTGTAGAAATAGACCCAAGTGTTGTTGACCCAGAAGATACAACTATGCTCCAGGATCTAATTGTGGCAGCTACCAATGAGGCCCTGAGAAAATCCCGAGAAATGAAGGAAGAGGAGATTTCAAAACTCACAGGGGGGCTAAAATTTCCAGGTATGGGCATGATGTAATTGTAAGTTACAGGGAGAATATATGTTTAAGTCTCTGCCAGAGCCTTTGAGAAAGGTGGCCCATCATCTATCATCTATGCCAGGTCTTGGGCCTAAGTCTGCTATGAGGATAGCCTTGCACCTTTTAGAAATCCCAAAGGAAAAGGTCCAGTCCTTTGGCCAGGACATTTTAGAACTCAGGGACAGTCTTACTATCTGTCATATTTGTGGATCTTATTGTAATACAAGTCCCTGTGATATTTGTTCAGATCCAACAAGGGATCATTCACTCCTTTGCGTTGTGCCAGATTGGGATGGACTAATGCTTATTGAAAAGACTAAACTGTTTAAAGGAGTCTATTTGGTATTAGGTGGGCTTATCTCTCCTCTGGATGGTAAAGATTCGTCAAATTTAAGGATTGGGCTATTAAAAAAACATATAAAATCAGGTAAGATAAAAGAGGTTATTTTAGCCCTTGGCTCAACCAGAGAGGCTGAAATGACCGAGAGTTTTTTATCTGATTTAATCTCTCAGGAAGACCTTGATATACAGATATCTCGTTTGGCCCAGGGCATACCTGTTGGATGTGATTTAAAATATGTGGATGGAGAAACCCTAAAACAATCCCTTTATTATAGACAAAAATTGTAATGGATACCTTAAAAGGTGAGGTCGTTTCAGTAGTTTTTTCTGATCCAGAATCCAATTTTACAGTGGCCAGGCTGAAATCAAAGGGGGAACCAGGTCTTGTTACTGTTGTTGGAAATATTGGAGCAGTTGCCCCTGGAACAGAACTATCCCTTAAAGGTAAATGGAGGGTTCATCCAAAATTTGGAAGACAATTTAACATAGTGAGTTGGGTACAGAATCTTCCAGCAACAACTGTTGGCATCAAGAGATATTTAAGCTCTGGTCTGGTAAAGGGTGTAGGACCAGTTTTGGCTGAAAGGATGATAGAACATTTTGGGAGTAGTGCTTTAAAGGTATTAGATGAATCCCCTGAAAAATTGCTTGAGGTCCCTGGTATTGGAAAGAAAACTTTAGATAAGATTGTCACTTCCTGGGATGAGCAAAAGGAAATAAGAAATTTAATTTTGTTCCTCCAGGAGCATTCTATTTCTCCATCCTTTGCAGTTAGAATATATAAAACATATGGAAAGGACTCTTTAAGGGTGATTAAAGAAAAGCCCTATGAATTGGCATATGAGGTAAGGGGAATTGGCTTTAAAAGTGCTGATAAAATTGCCTTGAATCTGGGTTTCTCGGAACACTCAATTGAGAGGATAGAAGCAGCAGTTGTATATGTCCTGTTTTCACTCAGTGAAAGGGGCCATGTGTTTTATCCAAAGGGGGATCTGATTTCTGAGGTAATCAAGTTGTTAAATCTAGATGATATGGGCCTGGTGGAAGACGCAATAAAACTGCTTTTAGAAAAAAAGAGAATCTATATTGAAGAGATAGATGAAGACATAAAAGATGCAGTTTATTTGAGGCATTTTTATAAGTGGGAAGTAGAAATTGCATCTCGGATAAAAGGTATTATGAGTTGCGGGGTCATTCCACCTGGACACACTGAAATTATTAGAAAATATATAACTGATTTTGAAAAGGCCAATAACATCGAGCTTTCTGATGAGCAAAAAGAGGCAATACTTGGTGCATGTCTAAATCAAGTGTTTATTATAACTGGCGGTCCTGGTACAGGTAAGACTACAATTACCCGTTTTATTGGAAATATTTTGAAAAAGATGGGGCTTAAGGTAAAGTTGGCAGCTCCAACTGGCAGGGCTGCAAAGAGACTGCAAGATGCAACTGGCCTTTTTGCTTCAACCATTCATCGTATGCTTGGATTTGGACCAGGAGGTGAATTTAAATATAGAGAGGACAAAAAGTTAAAGATCAATGCATTGATTTTAGATGAGGTTTCAATGGTGGATTGCCATTTATTGGTGAATTTATTAAGGGCACTGCCCCTTACCTGCAAACTCATATTAGTTGGAGATGTCAATCAGCTCCCATCTGTTGGTCCAGGAAATGTGCTTGAGGATTTGATTGAATCAGGGAGGGTTCCAACTAAAAGACTTACCAAAATATATAGGCAGGCCAAAAAGTCAATGATAGTGATAAATGCCCACAGGATAAATGAGGGAAAGTTTCCTGTAAGGAGTAAATTGGAACCTCCTAAAGCAGATTTTTTTTGGGTGGAAGAAGAAGACCCCAAAAAGGTACAGAAGTTGATTGTCAGCATGGTGACCAATAGGATACCAGAGGTATATGGATACGATCCCATGGTTGATGTTCAAGTGTTAACTCCAATGCATAAAGGGGATATAGGAACATCTGCGTTAAATAAATTGTTACAAGATAGCTTAAATTCATCAAATAAAGCAACGTCTTATTCTTTGAAGGGATTTAGACTTGGGGATAGGGTGATACAATTAAAAAATAATTATGAAAAAGAAGTGTTTAATGGTGATTTAGGAAATATAAGAAAGGTAGATTTGGAGTCAGGGGAATTACTTATTAGTTTTGATGGTCGAGATGTAGTTTACCATCAGTCTGAACTAGATGAGATCGCCTTGGCCTATTGTATAAGTATCCATAAATCCCAGGGTAGTGAATATCCAGTAGTGCTTTTCCCTGTAATGGTGCAACACTACATTATGCTCCATAAAAACCTTATATATACTGCATTGACTCGGGCAAAGAAGTTGGCTGTTATTTTTGGAAGTAGAAAGGCAATGGCTATAGCGCTAAAGGATCTAAACAAAGAAAAGAGATATACCAATTTAAAGAACAGACTAAATCTATAAACCGGGGTCAGGTGTCTAATGAATGACTTTTGTATTGACATGGCAATAAATGAAGATTATTGTTTTTCAGTCTCAAGGTGTTTGTCTGCGAGAGTGGCGGAACTGGTAGACGCACTGGACTTAGGATCCAGTGGCCAAATTTAGGCCGTGGGAGTTCGAGTCTCCCCTCTCGCATGTGTTAAGACTTTTCAGAGGGGGTCTCTGAAAGGTCTTTTTTTATATTTTTATTTAGGAGGAGTTTGTCAATGGAATATAATGTTGAAGAAGTTTCCCCGGTAAAGAGAAAGGTTGTGGTAAAGGTCCCTGCTGAAGAGGTAAATGCTGCAATAGACGCCGCAGTGGCAATGTTTAGAAAGGATCTTAAATTGTCCGGTTTTAGAAAGGGCAAGGTACCTTCATATATTGTGGAGAACAGATTTAAGGAGGACATATACAAGCAGGCGGAGACAGACCTATTAAATGTACATTTTAATGAAATCTTAGGAGAACTTAGCCTACGTCCTGTATCAGAATTGAACCTCGATCCCCAGGAGTTTAAGAGGGATACTGATTACAATTATTCCTTTACTTTTGAGATAAAGCCTGAAATTGACCTGCCTGAATATCATGGGCTAAAGGTTAAGCAGAAAAAAGTAGAGATAAAAGAAGAGCAGGTGGATCGTGCCATTGAAAATTTGAGAAACCAATATGCCAAATATGAGGTTGTAAAAGAAGACAGGACTCCAAAGCAAGGTGATAAGGTGGTAGTGAGCTTTAAGTTGTATGAGGGAGATAAATTCCTTGAAGATGTTAGCCAGGATTTCTTTGAATTTTTCTATGGTGTAGGCGATGCACTTGAAGATTTTGAAAAACTTATAGCAGATCTTCAGCCTGGTGGGAAAAATGAGGGTGAAATAGTCTTTCCTGAGAATTTTTTAAATAAGTCCCTGGCAGGTAAAAAGATCAGGGCAGAGGTGGAACTCCATTCAATAAAAGAGAAGGTGCTCCCTGAGATAGATGAGGACTTTTTGAGTAAATTTGGAATGAGTTCAGAACAGGAACTAAGGGAAACAGTGGCAAAGAACCTAAAGAGGAACATTGAGGACATAGAGAAATCTCTTGCCCAGAAAAAACTGTTAGATGAAATAGTTGAAAAGGTGGAGGTGGTATTGCCCGATTCACTGGTGGAAAAGCAGTTGCAGAATATGATTGAAAGGGAGAGGGAGAAATTGGAGAGACAGGGTAAAGATCCTGATACCCTGGGAACAGAGGATGAACTCAAGGAAAAATTTAGGTCAGAGGCAGAAGCAATCGTGAAATCTCAGTTGGTGTTGCTTGAAATAGCAGAAAAAGAAGAGATCACAGTTTCCAATGAAGAAGTAGAGCAGAAAATTGCAATAACAGCCTATCAAATGGGCGTAGACCCCCAAATTCTCAGGGAATTTTATATAAAGAATAATATGATGTTTGCCTTGAGGGATAGTATTATAGCAGATAAGGCTATGGAAAAGGTTTATGAATATGCAGAGATAGAGTATGAAGAAGATGGTGCTCACAAGGAGGCCAGTGAGGAAGCAGAGGTAGAAGACAGCTCCCAGGATAAAGAACAAGATTCTTAAAAATTATATTCCTGCCCCTATCTACACCATTCGAAGTAAATTGGGGAAAGGGCATACCTTTCCCCACCTATAAATAGTTGACCAAATCAAGCTACTATGGTCAAAGCTAGTAACAGCATATATTTTAGTTGTGTTTTGTATATATTTAAGGCAAAATAAGAAAAAATTTTGAAGAGGTGCAGTATGAACGTTCCAATAGTAATAGAGACCACTGGAAGGGGTGAGAGGGCTTATGACATCTATTCCAGGTTACTTAAAGACCGTATAGTTTTGCTTGGAACCCCCATTGATGACCATGTGGCAAACTTGATTTGCGCACAGCTTTTATTCTTAGAATCTGAGGACCCAGAAAAAGAGATAAATTTTTACATAAATTCACCAGGTGGATCCGTTACTGCTGGTTTGGCCATATATGATACCATGCAATACATAACTGCTCCTGTTGCAACTTTGTGTCTTGGGCAAGCTGCAAGTATGGCTGCAGTTTTGTTGGCAGCAGGCCAGGCTGGTATGAGATATGCCTTGCCCCACAGCAGGATACTCTTGCATCAACCAATGGGGGGATTTCAAGGACAGGCATCTGACATTGACATTCAGGCAAAAGAAATTATTAGACTTAAAGGGATGTTAAATGATATTTTAGCCAAACATACTGGAAATGATATAAAGAAGATCGAACAAGATACAGATAGGGACTATTTTATGGGTCCAGATGAAGCCCTTGAATATGGAGTTATTGATAAGATTTTGACCAAGAGAGAGGATTAATTCGAGTTTATTAAAATGATAAACTCCGGCTAATCCATAAATTCAATTTTTAAGGTGATTTTATGGGAAAAAATAGAAAAGATAATACCACTCAAAAATTTAGGTGTTCTTTTTGTGGTAAAGATCAAGATCAGGTCCAGAGGCTAATTGCAGGACCTGATGTGTTTATTTGTGATGAGTGTGTGGCCCTTTGTAATGAAATTCTTACCCAGGATAAGATCAGCGATGAAGTGGAGGAAGGCCAGCTTATCCCTCCCCAGGAGATAAAGAGGATATTAGACGAGTATGTAGTGGGCCAGGAACAGGCCAAAAAGATCCTATCTGTGGCAGTATATAACCACTACAAGAGGATTTATTATCAAGAGTCTATAACTGCAGCAGATGTTCAATTGGACAAGAGCAATATCCTTTTATTGGGTCCCACAGGAACAGGTAAAACTCTGCTGGCCAGGACATTGGCCAATATTTTAAATGTGCCTTTTGTTATTGCCGATGCGACCACCTTGACTGAGGCTGGTTATGTGGGCGAGGATGTTGAGAATATCCTGGTGCAGCTTTTGCAGAATGCAGAATACGATATTGAAGCTGCATCCAAAGGGATAGTTTATATAGATGAGATAGATAAGATTTCAAGGAAGTCAGAGAGTGCTTCTATTACCAGGGATGTATCAGGGGAAGGAGTTCAACAGGCATTGCTAAAGATTATTGAGGGGACAATGGCAAACATCCCACCAAAGGGTGGTAGAAAACATCCACAGCAAGAGTATATTCGTCTGGATACCACAAATATTCTATTTATTATGGGCGGTGCCTTTATTGGGTTGGATAAGATTATTGAGAGACGTCTTCAAGGTAAATCCATGGGGTTTGGTGCCAAAATTACCCAGAAGAAGGAGAAAAAAATTGGTGAAATTTTAAGGGAGTGTCGGCCAGAGGATTTGATTAAGTTTGGCTTGATCCCAGAGTTTGTGGGTAGAGTGCCTGTTATAGCTGCTTTAGATGAATTAGAGGAAAATGATTTAATAAGGATATTAACTGAACCTAAAAATGCACTGGTAAAACAATATCAAAAATTATTTGAGCTAGAAGGGGTGAAACTTTCCTTTACTGATGGAGCACTGAAGTCAATTGCAAAAAAGGCCATGGAGAGAAAGACAGGCGCCAGGGGGCTTAGGAACATAATGGAATCTGTTATGATGGATATTATGTACAAGCTTCCTTCAAGAATAGGCGTTAAGGAGTGCATCATAAATAGTTCTGTTGTTGATGGTGGTAAAGATCCCCTTTTATTTTATGATAAAGACAGAGAAATGAAAACTGCCTAGAAATACTTTAATTGCCCAGGAGGAATTAATTCAATGAGTGAAATAGCCCATGAAATGGATAAAGAAATAAAATTTAGAGAATTACCCGTTATGACCTTAAGGGATGTAGTAATCTTTCCTGGTGCGATTATGCCTCTTTATGTTGGAAGACCAAGCTCAATTAAAGCGGTAGAGAAGTCTTTAAGTGAATTTGATAGATGGATCTTTTTAGTAACCCAAAAGAATCCTGAAATTGAAATTCCAAAAAAGGAAGATCTGTATGAAATGGGAGTAGTTGCAAAGATCCTTCAGCTACTAAGACTTCCAGACGGAACCATTAAAGTTCTGTTTGAGGGAATAAAAAGAGCTACATGGACAGGTGAAGATCCGTTATTTGATGAAACTGGTAATTTCCCAGTGGTGGATATTAATATCTTACATGACAGTAAATCGGTGTCGGAAGAAGGAGATACTCTTGTTCGCCTAACAAAAGACACATTGAAAAAATATGTAAAATCGTCAAAGAGAATATCTAAAGATGCCTTAAAGCTAATTTTGGATACCAATGATCCTGGAAAACTGGCTGATACCATTATCCCCCATTTGAGAGCAGGTTTTGAGAAAAAACAGGAGGTCTTGGAAGAATTAGACCCTGTCAAGAGGTTGGAGATTGTTTACGGACTTCTTATCAGCGAAATAGAGTTCTTGGAAATTGAGGCCAAGATAAACCAAAGGGTGAAAGAGCAAATAGAATCAAACCAGAAAAATTACTATCTAAATGAACAGTTAAAGGCTATCCATAAAGAAATGGGGCTTGAACAGGATCCCTTTGAGGAGGTGGAAAATCTAGTAAAACTCCTTGAAGAAAAGAGAATGCCTGATGAGGCAAAGGAAAAGGTTATGGGGGAGATAAAGAAACTCAAACAAATGCCCCCTTCCTCTGCGGAGTATACAGTTGTTAGAAATTACGTGGACTGCATTTTGGATTTGCCTTGGGATGAAATCAAAACAACAGATATTAATATAGAACATGCAGCTAAGATATTAGATGAAGATCATTTTGGGTTGGAAAAGCCAAAGGAGAGGATTTTAGAATACCTGGCAGTTCAAAAATTGGTGGACAAGGTTAAAGGTCCTATTTTGTGCTTTGTTGGCCCTCCTGGGGTGGGAAAAACTTCTCTAGCCAGGTCTATTGCAAGGGCAATGGATAGAGACTTTATAAGGATATCTCTTGGAGGTGTTCGGGATGAAGCAGAAATTAGAGGACATAGGAGGACATATGTTGGGGCCCTGCCTGGGAAAATAATACTTTCTTTGAGAAAGAAAAAGTATAACAATCCAGTCATATGCTTAGATGAGGTGGATAAGATGTCCACAGATTTCAGGGGAGACCCATCAGCTGCATTGCTAGAGGTTTTGGATCCAGAACAAAATTATGCCTTCAATGATCACTATTTAGACCTAAATTATGATCTATCAAATATCTTCTTTATAACCACTGCAAACACCTTGCAGACAATTCCGTGGGCATTGAGGGACAGGATGGAGATAATTCATCTTCCTGGTTACTTAGAAGATGAAAAGTTGAAAATAGCTAAATATTTTCTCATTCCAAAACAGAGTGAGAGACATGGAATAAAGGACAAAAATGTTTCTTTTTCTGATGGTGCGGTGGTTGAGATTATCAGGAAATATACAAGGGAAGCAGGAGTCAGGAACCTTGAGAGGGAGATAGCTTCTGTGTGTAGGAAGGTTGCCAAAAAATTGGTAGAAGGAAAGGATCTAGACAGAAAAATTACTGTAACTAAAAGTTCAATTTCATCATATTTGGGAGTCCCAAGGTTTAGGCATGGTGAGAGGGAAGAAAAATCACAGGTGGGACTGGCCACAGGCCTTGCATGGACAGAGCTTGGCGGAGAGCTCTTGATGATAGAAGTAGCAATTATGGACGGTAGTGGAAAGATAGAAATAACAGGAAAGATAGGGGAAGTGATGCAGGAATCTGCAAAAGCAGCCCTAAGCTATGTAAGGACTCGCTCAGAGCTATTTGGCCTTAAGAGAGATTTTTATAAGGAAGTGGACATCCATATTCATGTACCAGAAGGGGCAACTCCAAAGGATGGTCCATCTGCTGGAATAACTATGGCAACTGCCCTTGTTTCAGCTCTACTCAATGTTCCGGTTAAAAATGATGTTGCCATGACAGGCGAGATCACCTTACGTGGTAGGATATTGCCAATTGGTGGACTCAGGGAAAAATTGCTTGCGGCCCATAGGGGTATGGTCTCAAAGGTCATTATCCCAAAGGAAAATAGTAAGGACTTGAAAGAAGTACCAAATACCATTCTAAAAGATTTAGAGATAGTTGAAGTGGATCACATGGACGATGTTTTGCCAATTGCCCTACAAGATATAAAACCCAGGGACTTTTTAGAGACCTCAAAGGAAATAGTTCCTATTTCATACAGGCTGAGAAAAGAAGAAGTTTCACAAAAGACTCAGTGAATAAAAATCTGCGTTCAAAGTTCAAGGTTAACGTTCAAGGTTCAATGTGGTCTTCATCCTGAGCTTTGCTGTGTCTGTGGTATGTGTCTGTGATCTGTAACTCTCACATACATCCTTCACCCTTCTACCTTTCACTAATCTCTATTCACTATTCACTTTCTCCATAACGCAATCAATAATCGGAGCTAAGGGAATAGGCAGAAATAAAAAACAGATCCACTAATCTCCAATTATCTCTAATAACCTGTTTTTGAACTTAAAGAATTTTTTATGTTTAATTGCAAAGCGGGCTTCTCTCACTAAATTTAAATAAAAAGCCAGATTGTGTATGGTATTGAGTCTATAGGCCAGTAATTCTCTGGTAGTGTATAAATGTCTCAAGTATGCCCTTGTAAAATTTGTGCAAGTATAACAATTACAATTTGGATCCAGGGGCGAATCATCCTTTTTAAATTTCTTCTTTTTTATATTTATCTTTCCCAAGGAGGTATAAAGGGTTCCATTTCGTGCATTCCTTGTTGGAAGGACGCAGTCAAACATATCCACTCCCATTTCAATTGCATTTAGAATATCCATGGGCTTGCCCACTCCCATAAGATATCTAGGCCTATTCCAAGGAAGGATAGGTATTACTGATCCAAGCATGTTAAACATTATTTCTTTGGGTTCTCCAACACTAAGTCCTCCTATTGCATAACCATCAAAGGGGATTTCTGTTATCTGCTTAGCACTCTCCTCTCTTAAATCTGAAAAAAATCCACCCTGCACTATTCCAAATAATAGTTGTTTGGGATTTTTTCTAGCTAAATATGCCCTTTTGGCCCATGTTGTGGTAAGTTTTAGAGATTTTTTTGTGTAGTCATAGTCAGCCCCATATGGTACACATTCATCTAAAACCATCATTATGTCTGAGCCTAAATTTTCTTGAATTTGAGTGACATTTTCAGGGGTGAATAGGTGTTTTGAACCATCTATATGGGACCTAAAAATTACACCCTCTTCAGTAATATCCCTTAGGGCAGATAGACTAAATACCTGATATCCACCGCTATCTGTTAGAATGGGTCTGTGCCAATTCATAAAGTTATGGAGACCACCTAGCTCTTTTATGAGTTTATCCCCTGGTCTTAAATAGAGGTGGTAAGTATTTGAAAGGATTATTTCGGCCCCAATGGAGTATACATCGTGGGAAGAGAGTGCTTTGACCGATGCCCTTGTCCCAACAGGCATAAATATGGGTGTGTTTACTATCCCATGCTTTGTTTTTAAACGACCTATTCTAGCATTCCCATCTACGTGTAACACTTCAAAAACCTTGGACATAGATTTACCTCATAATTTTAGACACAAAAAAGGCCGAAACTAATGAAGTTTCGGCCTTATAAATTGCCATTGTTATACTATATTTTTATCCGCAACTACTACAAGATGCACATCCGTCATTTGACTGGGATGATAGTTTAGATATTATTCTAAAACCCCATGGGCTGCCATCAATTTCCACAGGTGCTACTGATTCCAGCAGATTCTTATCAATTATAAAAGTATATGGTTCAAATACAAATACTTTGTCGTTTTCCCTTTGCTCATCCAGAGCAAGATTTAACTGAGCACCTCCTCAACCAGGGGCCAAATACACCCTTATAGAAGGGACCTCGGCCTTGTTTTCAAAGTGTTGGTCCAATAATTCCCTTGCACCTTCTGTTAATGTTAACATGCTTTCCTCCTGCTTTAATTCTATCCAAGGATTGATAGAAAAAATATTAATAGTGTTTCCTAAATTTAATATTAAGATAAGGCATAACGGTTGTTTTGTCAATTAAATATTATAATGGGTCATTTTGAGACTAATTATTTCGCCAAATAATACTTCCCTGTCTACCACAAATCCTGTTTCTTCTATAGGAGAAAAACAGTTCTTCTAAACAATAAGTACACAAATCTAGCCTGAATATGTTACTTTTTGGTATACCTGCTTTTACCAATTGATCATGGGTAATTTCCCACAAGTCTAACCTCCTTGACTTTGTGTCAAAATATTTTTTAAATTTATCTGGAAATTCGTTATCAAAGTTAACAAATTCACTGTGGTAGGGACAAAGGCTTGGTCCCCTAACAGCCAAGATATTTTGGGGAGTTAGCTTATATTGCCCACAGAAAATATCTATCCATGTTTTTATAAATTCTCCTCTATTTGCTCGCCATCCAACGTGAAAGGCTCCAATAAAATTTCCTGTTTTATCACATACTAAAACAGGCTGACAGTCTGCGGTTTTCACCATAAGTCCCACATTTTTTTTAGATGAAATAATGGCATCTCCCTTAAGGATGGGTTGTTCTTTAAAGTTTGTATTATCTACACATATTAGCTTATCACCATGTATCTGTTTTACTTCAATAACTTCTTTTATATTCAATTGATTTAATATGTGTTGTCTATTTTTTTTCACATGTTCTATCTGGTCTCCAACCTCGTAGGAGAGATTAGCTGAAAAAAAATTACCAAGGCTATGTCCTCCTACCCTTGTGGTAAAGGCGCATTTCACTGTTGAAACCCCTGGGAACTTAAAATAGATGATGTGTATCATAATGAGTTAGATTGTTTAATAAGTTCATATCTCAATAAATTTAATGCCAGATAGGCGAAGAAGGTTTTATTTTTCTCTCTGTTTCCAAAATCCATATGATATCTTTTAGCGATTAAATTGTTACGAAATATTAGAGAGATACATATGGTGCCAACAGGTTTTTCCTTGGTTCCACCAGTTGGTCCTGCAATACCAGTAGTAGCAAGGCCAATGTCTGTGTTCAATTTATTTTTAATTCCAGTGGCCATGAGTTTTGCTGTTTTTTCATGTACTGCCCCAAATTTTTTAAGTATATCATTGGGTACACCCAATATCTTTGTCTTTGCATAATTTGAATAAGTGATTGCCCCCAAAATAAAATAGTTGGAACTACCAGAGACTTGAGTTAGTAGATGGGATATTAGTCCACCTGTGCAGCTTTCAGCCACAGATATTGTCAGTTTATACCGCTTCAACATCTCAGTCACCTCTTCTATCAGTCCTCTGCCAGATTGACTTACTATAATATCTCTGTATAAGGAGAAGATATCAGTGGGGATGACAAGATCTGATTTGTTGTAGTCCGTGTCAGAAGCTACATGCAAAAACACTTCTGGAAATCTCTCTATTTTCTCTGTGACCATGAGATGATTTCCTTTTATTTGCTCTAAAAACGAGTTATATCTAGCTATATCATAGGGAAATAAAGTGAGAGTTTGCATGATTATATTCCTAAAATAATTTTTGCTGTGGTAAAAAATATAAACAGTCCTGTTATATCCACAATTGTTGTTAGGGCTGGAGATGCAACTACAGCTGGGTCTGTTTTGAATCTAGCTGCTATTAAAGGGAGTATCGCCCCAATAAGAGTTGATGAAATCACTTGGAGAGAAAGTGCCACTCCAACAGCCATTCCTATTTTAGTAAGTGGAAGATGGTAAGTTGGAGTTGTCAAAGCGTAGAAATAAACCCTTAAAATCGCAACAAACGCAAGGGCAATTCCAAGTAGTAAGGAGATGTTAAATTCCTTATATATTACCCTGAGAAAATCTCTTGGAGTAATTTCTTTTAAAGCCAGTGCCCTAATAACCAGGGTGGCTGATTGGCTGCCAGTATTTCCCCCAGTATCCGCTAACATTGGCATAAATGTAGCAAGTATTGTGAATTGCATAATCACATTTTCGAACTTTTGTACAATGAATCCTGACACAAATCCTAATAGGGCCAGGAAAATAAGCCAACCACATCTGTTTTTAAAGTGTTCTATGACAGGGGTTTTCATATATGCAGCTGCTTCGTGTTCACCTGTAATTGCCATTAATTTTTCCATGTCTTCAGTATGTTCCTGGGTGATTATGTCCATTGCATCGTCATATGTAATTATACCAACTAATGCATCATTTCCATTTACAACTGGCAATGCAATTAGATCGTATTTTTGTATCTTTCTGGCAACTTCTTCCTGGTCATCTAATACATGGGCATAGATTAAATCCTTGTTCATTATTTCTTTTACCAGGGTATCTGGTTTGGCAAGGATCAAATCTTTCAATGAGACAAAACCAAGTAGTCTTCTCTGTTCGTCAACAACATAACAATAGTAAATGGTTTCTTTGTCTGGGGCTTCCTTTCTCAGTTTATCAATAGCTTGCTGGGCAGTAATATCAGGTGGCAAAGTGGCGTAGTCTGAGGTCATCACTGCACCAGCTGTACCTTCAGGATAGGAAGAAAGTTTTCTAATATCTTCCCTCTCTGCCTGGGCAATGGCAGGTAAGAGATTTTCTTTGAACTCCTCTGGGAGTTTTTTCAATAGATCTACTCTATCGTCTGGTGACATCTCGGATATTAACTGGGCCAGGTCGTGGCGTGATAGGTTTTGGGTTAATTTTATTTGAAGATCTAAATCTAAATGACTAAATATTTCTGCCCTTAAGTCAGGGTTTAGAATTTTTAAGATGTCCCATATCTCATTGGGTGATAGAGGAGATATGAATTCTGCAACTATACCAGGATGGGTACTGCTGCAAAATTCCTTTATGGTATCTACATCGTTTTTTGAGATAAATTCTCTGATTTCTGGAACTAAAAGGGGATTTTTGGTCATGGTCCACCTCCAGTAAACCCAGGACCTATCCCCAGGCCCTGGAGATGTGACCATAAGGTTTTATTTCATATAATTACAGGCCTGGCAATATGTCCTGGAAATTTTTTTCATTCTAACAAAAGTCCTTCGACTGTCAGGATCAGGCATATGTATACCTCCAAAATCTTTTGCTGATAAAAGTTGTAAAACATTATGTCTTTTTATGAAAAAAATCAAGTTTTTGTTTATGTTATAAATAGAATTTAATTAATAGTGGAAACGTATGTTGAATTTCTTTTTGGTATTTGCTATAGAAAGGCTATGTTATGTGTCTGTTAGGATAATTTAAAGAAAACTTAAAGGAGACAGGGCTAATAATATGGCAACTCTTTCATTGGGGAAACTATCTCTTAGAAAAACACCAAAATTGTCAGATGGGGAATTTAAAGAGCTAACTGACTTTATTTATGCAAAAACAGGTATCTCAATTCCTCCTAGACGAAAATATTTAATTGAGAATAAATTGGGAAAAAGGCTAAGCGAGCTGAATCTTCTTTCCTTTGCAGAATATGTAAAATTTTTGAAATTCTCTCCTAAAAAAGAAAGTGAATTCAAAAAATTGTGTGAGTTGATAACTATAAATGAGACCAGTTTTTTCAGAGACTTAAAACAACTCACTTTTTTTAAAAATGTTATTCTCCCTGAGATCATAAAAAAGAGGCAAAATGAGGGCGTAAAATCCATTACTATTTGGTCAGCTGGGTGTTCAAGTGGAGAAGAACCCTATACCCTTGGAATCATACTACATGAAGTCCTAAAGGTTTCTATTATTGGATGGAATGTAAAGATTTATGCAAATGACTTATCTCCTGCTGTTCTGCTAAAGGCCAGGAAAGGGATATATAGTGACTATTCGCTTAGGACCACTCCAGATAATATCAAACAAAAATATTTTATAAAAGAGGCTACTGGATACCGAATCCATCCAAAGGTGCAGAAACTGGTTAATTTTCAATTAATCAACCTTGCAGAACAAAGGGATGTTAAAAAAATACCAAAATCTGATATAATATTTTGTAGAAATGTGATTATATATTTTGACGATGCAGTAAAACAAAAGGTCCTTTCCCACTTTTATGATAATTTAAAGGATGATGGCTATCTTTTCTTGGGTTATTCAGAAAGCATACACAGAATAACCAAACTATTTAAAGCGCAAATCAAACCTGGTGGTATAGTGTATCAGAAAAACAAATAAGATTAGGGGGGATTGTGGTGAAAAAGATTTGTGTTGAATATATAGTTCCAGGCATGATTTTAGCTAAGCACGTGTCTGGTTTAGATGGAACTGAGCTTTTGCCAAAAGGCAGAGAGCTAGGAGAAAAGGAAAAAGAACTCCTCCAGGATGCGGGGATAGAATATGTCTATGTCACTGCAAAGAGTGAACAAGAGGAAGAAGATCTCTTGGAGACTTTGGCACAAGAATATGTTTTTAAATTTTTTATGTATGTAAATCCAGACAACAGATTATTTGTTGAACTATATAGAATAATAGTTGAATTGGTATTTACTGCCTTGAAAAGAGGCTGGGAACCCCTGTGTGAAGAGTATATAAGGGCCAAAAGTGTAGAGAGAATGAAGGACTTATTTTTAAAGGATATGGGTGGTCCTGAGGACATAATAAAACATGAGCTCTCTCTGGCATCATTTCCTGATGTATATTTTAAACTAAAAAAATTGTTGGAGAGTCCATCAAGCTCAGCCAAGGATATAGCAGAGGTTGTTAGTACTGATGTTGCTCTATCCACAAAACTGCTTAAGCTGGTAAACAGTCCATTATTTGGACTCACCCAAAAGGTCGATTCAATAGAAAGGGCGGTGTCTTATGTTGGTGAAGAAGAGCTCTCAAATCTGGCCCTTGGGATAACTGCCATAAGATATTTTAAAGATATCCCCCCTGAGTTAATAGATATGCAGACCTTTTGGAGACATTCCCTTAGTTGTGGCATTTTTGCCAAACTTATTGCCTCAAATTATAAGGATATGAGTGATGAAACATTTTTTACTGCTGGACTGCTTCATGATGTGGGAAAATTGATATTGTTTAAGAATATGCCCTATTCTTCAGTTGAGGCATTGGTGTTTGCCAGGGAAAATATGGTTCCTTTGATTGAAGCTGAAGAGTATGTCCTTGGATTTACTCACACAGATATTAGTAATTTGCTAATGAGTAGTTGGGAATTCCCTGAGACAATCAATGATATTGTTTCCAACCACCACACTCCCTCTGATGCTTCATTTAATAAAGGGGCTGCAATCTTACAGCTAGCAGACAACCTTGCAAATGCAGTTGCAATAGTTTATGGGGGTACTTTTGTTGTACCAGGGATGGAAGAGGAACTTTTTGAAATGCTTGATTTTCCCCTTGAGAAAATTAGGCCAATGGTTTTTGAACACAACAAGTTGTTAAAAGGTTTACTTGCAGCCTTGTTATAGAAAAATCCTAAGTTTGGCCTAAAATTTGTTGATCCCTCCTAAAAACAGATCAAAGTAGGTAGTTATGGCCAAAAGTTATGATGTGAATTTTATAAATCCTTTTTTAGGCGCGGTAATCAACGTGCTTGAGACAATGGCCAATGTAAAGGTTAAACCAGAAAGGCCATATATAAATAAACAGAGAACTGCGGTGGGAGATGTGACAGGTATTCTTGATATTTCTGGTCATATGAATGGGGTTATCTCTCTCACTTTAACTAAAGATGCTGTTTTAACAATAGTAAACAATATGCTCTTTGAAAATTTTACTGAGATAAACGACGAAATCGCAGATGCAGTTGGTGAGCTCACTAATATGATCTCAGGTCAGGCGAGGATCCATCTCTCTGAACAGGGCCTTAAGTTTCAGGCAGGTACTCCTAAAATTATTATTGGAAAGGGGAAGGAGTTGGATCACATCAAAAATGCCCCAATCCTCTCAATCCCATTTAGTGTGAATACAGGGGGTAAGGTAGTGGTTGAAGTTAGTTTTGAAATGTAAACATTTATAGAGAGTATTATGGTTATGACCACAAACAAAATGGTATTAAATAGGGATATGGCAATTACAATTAATTTTAGTGAAAATGCAAAAAAGGTTTTAGAAAAGAGATATTTGAGAAAAGGACCAGATGGAAAACCCATTGAGACAATAGAAGAATTATTTTGGCGAGTTGCCAAAAGTGTTGCTGATGTAGAGGCCAGATACAAAAATTCACCGTACACCCCTGATGATCTGGCAGTAAGGTTTTTTAATTTAATGGTTGGAAAGGACTTTTTACCTAATTCCCCAACACTTATGAATGCAGGCACTAAATTGGGTCAGCTCGCTGCCTGTTTTGTCTTACCAGTTGAAGATTCCATGGAAGGTATTTTTGATGCAATTAAATATGCTGCTCTAATACACAAATCTGGTGGGGGAACAGGCTTTTCCTTTTCCAGATTAAGGCCAAAGAACAGCAGGGTGGGATCAACAGGAGGAATAGCATCAGGTCCATTATCTTTTATAAAAATATTCAACACAGCAACAGAACAGGTTAAACAGGGCGGCACAAGGCGTGGAGCCAATATGGGTATACTCAGGGTTGACCACCCTGACATCATTGAATTTATAAAGGCAAAGGAAAAAGAAGGGGAGCTTAATAACTTTAACCTATCTGTTGCACTAACTGAAGAATTCATGGAGGCAGTTTTAGCTGATAAAAGATATTCCCTAATTGCACCCCATACAGGGGAAAGAAAAGGGGAGCTTAGGGCCAGGGATGTTTTTAATCTTTTAGTTGAAAAGGCATGGCAAAGTGGAGATCCCGGGATTATTTTTTTGGATAGGATCAATCGGGATAATCCCACGCCCACCCAGGGAGAGATTGAAAGTACCAATCCATGCGGAGAACAACCACTTTTGCCTTATGAGGCATGCAATTTAGGTTCTATAAACTTGAGCAATTTTTATGTGGACAGGGAAGATGAAAAAATAGATTTTGATCGTCTAAAACAAGTTGTGCATCTTTGCGTTCGATTTCTAGATAATGTAATTGATCTATCTAAATATCCCATTGATAAAATAACTGAGAAAGTCAGGTTAAACAGAAAGATTGGTCTTGGTATAATGGGGTGGGCAGATCTACTTTTTAAAATGGGGATTCCCTACAACAGCGAGGAAGCAATTAGACTTGCTGAAAAGCTCATGTCCTTTATTCAAAGGGAATCAAAGGAAGCTTCAAAAATTCTCGCAAAAGAGAAGGGACCATTTCCTGCTTATGAAGAATCTATTTATAAGCTCAATGGAGAAGGTCCTTATAGAAATGCTACAACAACCACTATTGCGCCCACTGGAACCCTTTCTATAATTGCTGAGTGTTCATCTGGTATTGAGCCTGTTTTTTCCCTTTGTTTTTACAGACATGTTATGGATGGTGAAAAGCTGCTAGAGGTAAATAAGGTGTTTAAAGAAGCCTTTGAAAAACTTGGTTTGTATTCCGATGAACTCATAGAGGATATTTTAGAAAAGGGAAGTATTCAACATTTGGACTATATACCAGATGAGTTCAGGAGGATTTTTGTGGTTGCCCACGATATTGAACCCATGTACCATCTAAAGATGCAGGCAGCTTTTCAAAAATATACAGATAACGCAGTTTCTAAGACAGTTAATTTACCTAATAGCTCCACAATAGATGATGTTAGAAATATATATTTAGAGGCATATAAATTGGGGGTAAAGGGGGTTACAGTTTTTAGAGATGGGTGTAAGTCTTCTCAAGTGCTCAATTTAAAAAAGGACAGCGAAAAGGAATCAAAGGTAAGGCAACGGCCTGATGTGGTGTATGGGTTTACCCAAAAGGTAAAGACTGGTCTTGGTACTCTATACTTAACTGTAAATGAAGTAGATGGTAAACCATTTGAAGTATTTGCTACCATAGGAAAATCTGGAAGATCTATCACTGCAAAGGCAGAGGCAATTGGAAGGCTTGTATCTCTGGCTCTGAGATCAGGTGTGGAAGTAGAAGAAATAGTGAGACAATTAAAGGGAATTGGAGGAGAACATCCTGTATTTCAAAAAAAGGGGCTTCTACTCTCTATCCCTGATGCAGTTGCATGGGTCTTAGAAAATCAATATATGAAGAAATCTAGGAACCATGGAACAAAAATAGAGCCTTCTCTGGTTAGGCCAGTATGTCCAGAATGCGGTGAGGAGATTACCTTTCAAGAGGGATGTATGTTGTGTAATTCCTGTGGCTATACCAGATGCTAACTTCTGGTATAGCCTTAATTTTTAAAATCAATTCTCTGGGGGAGTTTTATCCATTTATTGAAGTAAAATGAAAAATCTCCTGTTGGTGTTGGGGTTATCTTTTTATATACTATTTTCCCCCTACTATCCTTATCCTTTATAACTATTCGATTGTCCAGAGCAACTGTCCATTTTCTCACAAATAGAAAGGTATAAGGACATTCTCTTGCAATGAGCCTATGTAGTTCATGGCAGTATTCTATCTGTTTTTTGAGGTCATATTCTGTTCTAATCTTTTCTATTAATTCATCCGCCTTTTTGTTTTTAAATCCTATAAAGTTTAGTTGATATGGGTGGGTTTGAGATGAATGGAATATTTGATAGAGGTCTGGTTCAATAGACATTACCCAGCCAAGGATAACTGCATCAAAGTCCAGTTTGTTTATCCTTTCCTGGATAAAAACTGACCACTCCAGAACATCAGTTGAAACATCTACGCCAATCTTTTTCCAGGAGTCCTGAACAATAGCAAGTATTGCCTTTCTGATTTCATTTCCTGAATTTGTGATCAATGTAAACTGCATTTTTCTGCCATTTTTATAAAGCCATCCATCTTTACCCTTTTCCCAACCAGCCTTTTTTAATAACAAAAGTGCCCCTTTGGGATCATATGGAATAGGTTTAACTGTTTTATCATAGTATGTTGTCTGTTTTACAAATGGGCCTGTTATCCTCTCTCCCTGGTTGTGGAGCACGTACTTTATAATTTTGTCCACATCTATTGCCATTGATAAGGCGCGTCTCACCCTTATATCTTTAAAGGGTTCTCTCCTTAAATTATATCCAATATAGGTATATCCGTATGATGTGCCTGAAAATACCTGAAATCTAGGATCTTTTTTTAGTCTGTCTACTTCATGGGGCTGAGCTGCGTAAATATCAAGTGTACCAGAATAAAACTCCATTTCTTGGGTGAGTTTGTCTGGCATAATTCTAAAGATGTACTTCTTGTAATTTGGTGGTCCTTCAAAATACTTATCAAACCTCTTAAGTATAATGTACTGTCCAGATTTCCACTCCACGAATTTAAACGGACCAGAACCAATTGGATGTCTGTTAAAATTAGAGTCCCTAATGGTAAATTTTTTGGGATTAAGTCCTCTTTTTATGGCCTCCTTTTTTAAGGCCTTTTTGCAAAGGAGGTGTTTTGGCAAGATCCCTATTGACCATGCACCCAAGGCAGGGGAATAAAGGCGCTTATAGACGACTTTCACAGTATAAGGATCTATGATATTCACCTCTTTAATGGGTTCAAAATCAGATATCCTAGGGGATAGATTTTGGGGATCCATAATTGCTTCGTATGTGAACTTCACATCTTCTGCAGTAAGTTTATATCCATCGTGGAAGAATATGTTTTTTCTCAAATGAAATAAAATCACTGGATTGTGCTCAGTTGGTTTAAAAAACTTTAACCTGATTTTTTTTAGTTGAGAATCTGTCAGATCCTTCTGTTTTATATGGACTACTTTTGTCATATCAATATCGCTAAAATAATCTTTTCCAAGGATTTTTTCTACCTTATTAAAAAAATTAGGGCTTACTTTAAGTAGTGTCACTTTCACCCTGGAGGGTAGATTGAGAAATATGTCTATGTCTCTTTTTTCAAGTTTAAAATGGAGGTGTTTTCTTTTTGGTGGAAGTATCTCTATTCTCTTAATCCCTTTAATGTGGGATATTTTTTTTATAATCTGCTCAGGAGATAGATGTTTGTTTTTGTTTATGTAAAAGTATGCCTGTTCAAAAATTTCCCAGGACCTTGCTACGCGTCCCCTAAAATTCAGGTGCTCATCTCTATCGATTAGTCCCTCAAAGACCTTGCCCTCTATTTCTGAGGAAGCAGAATCAGCTGAAAGTATTGGATTTAAAATAGCAGCATCCCCAGTTGATCCAGTGATGAATTCCACTAATCTATCTGGATTACCCTTGGTCTGTTGCTGGTACGTAGGCACCCAGAAGTAAGACTGGAGTAGAATAATTATTAGTAATATTGGAGCAAATAACAATATCCTTTTGATAAGCATACACAACGTCCCTTTAGTAGAATTATCTCGTGGTCAAGGTTTATAAAAATTTGGGTTAAGTATACCTTGAAGAAAAATTGATCTCAATGGGAGATTTTCTTCCAGGAATTTTAATAATAATTTTATCCTGTTTAAAGTTTATTTCTATTGGACTATCTAAATTTCCATTTAACTCAGGATATGTTGACCTTAAAGAAGGAAAATCTAAGTTTTTAAGGGCCAGTTCCAAGTAAGATAATTTATTCTCATTGGATTTGGTGGGATTTTTAAAATATTCAGATATTGATTTATTGTAGAGCCTTTTTAGTGCTGTTTCTATACAGTGGTTTTTAAGGTATGTTTGAAATTTCATCCCAAAAAGAAGGGGGCTTACAGCCCCCCTTACCTTTTATTTCATTTCCTGTACCTTTTCAGTTAGTACTGGCAAAAATTCGATACAGTCTTCAACTACCCCTACATCAGCAACCTGGAATATAGGAGCTTTTGGATTTGTATTAATGGCAACAATAAATGGATTTCCTTTTATACCTGCTACGTGCTGAAAGGCTCCGCTAATACCAACTGCAATATAGACCTTTGGTTTTACGGTCTTACCAGACGTTCCAACCTGTCTTGAATGGTCAAGCCACTTGGCGTCAACTACTGGCCTTGAACAGGATACCACACCACCAAGGGCCTCGGCCAATTCTTCAGCCAATTCAATGTTTTCTTCCTCACCAATACCACGACCAACAGATACCAGAATGTCTGCCTGGGTAATGTCCACATCTCCAACTTCAGCCTCTTTCACTTCAATAAATGTTCTCTTGGCCTCAACATCACCAGCATCACCACTTTTGTCAACCACCTCTCCACTGGCAGCCTTGGCCTCATCAGCTTCAAAGCTACCAGGCCTAATGGAAATTACTATTCCATTTGAAATATCAGCTTCCACATGGGTGTGTACCTGGCCACTAAATTCTTGACGGATAGCAACAACTTTGTCTCCCTCTACTTTTTCAATGCCAATTACATCTGGAATGTATGCAGCATCCATTTTTACAGATAGTCCAGGAGCCAGATCTATTCCAAAGGTATTGTGGGGAACTAGGCAAATAGAACCCTTTGGCAGCATGTTAACAAGCATAGGCCTGATGATTTCTGCATTTGGGTAAGCAAGATAGTCTTTGTCCACTTTCCAAACAGCGTTATAGGTCTTGGCTGCCTCTTCGCAGGCCTTGTTTAAATTATCCCCGGTCCCAAATAGAACAGCAACTACATTTGCAGATGCATCTATTTTTTTTGCTGCATTAATTAATTCCAATGCGCTGTCATCCAATACCCCATCATTGTGTTCAATATATGCAAAAATTTCCCTACTCATTATTTGATTCCTCCTTTGGCTTTCAAGAGTTCAACCAACTTCTCTGCAATTTCCTCCATATCACCTTCTAGGATCTCAGCACCTTCACCCATTTCAGGTACAAAGTAGTCTAATCTCTTGACCTTTGGAGCAACATCGTCTTCTGAAAGCCCAAGGTCTGATAGTTCCATTTCAGGAATATCAACACCAGCAACCTTTCTAATCCCTCTGATTCCAACATATCTTGGTTCATTTATACCAGTTTGAATGGATAGAACACATGGAAGCTTGATTTCGCTTAGTTCTTGATTTCCTCCTTCAATCTCCCTACCTATCTTCAAGGTGTTTTCATCCACAATTTCAATGTAGTTTACCAGGGAGGCATAGGGGAGATCTAAAAGTGCAGCCAGCATTCCACCAACCTGGGCAGCCCCGTCATCTGCCTGTGCACCAGTTAAGATAAGGTCATAATTTCCTTTTTCAACAACTGCCTTGAGTGCCTTGGCTATACCCAGACCATCGGTCTCTTCCAATGTCTCATCATTTACGTGAATACCCTTATCAGCACCCATTGCCATCTCACGCCTGAGGACCTCATCAGCTTCCTCATCACCTACAGTTACCACAGTTACAGAGCCACCAACTTTGTCTTTGATCTGGATAGCTTCTTCCACTGCATAATTGTCCCACTCGTTTACAGAATAGACCAGATCATCTCTCTCTATGTCTGTTCCATCGCTGTTGATCTCAATTTCATTTTCTGCTGGATCAGGGACCCTTTTTACACATACTAATATTTCCATACTCACCTCCCAGAAATTATTCTATGATTAATTGTTTAACAATAAGTTCAGTTAAGTCCATTACCTGAATTTTTCCTTCAAAGCCAGTAGTTTTTACTCCATCCTCTAAGTGGGTTAGGCAGAAAGGACAACACACAACAATGGCGTTGGCACCAGCTTCATTTGCCATCCTTACCCTCACCTGTCCCATACGCTGTTCTTCCTCTGGTGGTTCATAAAAAAGCATGAGTCCGCCACCACCGCAGCAAAAAGACCTGTCCTTATGCCTTTCCATTTCAACTCTTTTTAGTCCTGGAATCGCGTCTAGAACCTTTCTTGGGGCATCATATACAAGATTGTGTCTACCCAGATAACAGGGATCGTGATAGGTAAAAACCAGGTTTGGATCATCAATTGGTTTAAATTTAAGTTTCCCCTCATTTATCTTTCTCAAGATATACTCTGAAATGTGTTCAACTGGGGGAATTCCATCATAGTCTTTTTTTAACGCATTGTATGCGTGTGGATCTGCAGTGACTATCCTTTTACAACCAGAATTCAAGATTGCATCTATATTCTGGTCTCTCAAGGTGAGAAAGAGCATTTCTTCTCCAAATCTCCTCACCTCATGTCCACTGTCCTTTTCACCTTTACCAAGGATACCGAAGTCTTCACCACATGCATGGAGTATTTTTACAACAGACCTTGCTATCTCATTTCCACGTTCATCATAAGATGTAGCGCTATCAACAAAATAGAGGGTTTCAGCCTGAGCCTTTTTGCCTACTATTTTTACCTCAATGTCCTCCAGGGACTTGGTCCACTCTGCTCTTTTCTTTTCCATTTTACCATAGGGATTTCCCCTTTTGGCCAGGGCATTTAAGGGCTTTTGCAGAGTCTGTGGAACCAATCCCTCATCCACCATTCCCCGTCTTAAGTCCACGATTTTATTGATGTACTCATTCATTACAGGACATTCTTCTTCACATGCCCCACAGGTGGTACATGACCAAATTTCGTCTTCCTCGTAGATAGTGCCAATGAGTGGCTCTTTTGGTTTTATCTCACCAAGTACAGGGAACCTGTCAAAGATATGGTCTCTAGCCTTAATGGTCAGAAATCTTGGGATAAGAGGCCTTCCAACAGTATTGGCTGGACACACATCTGCACACCTACCACAGTCCACACATGTGTAAAAGTCTAAAATATTTTTCCATGTGAAGTCTTCCAAGTATTTAACACCAAAGTACTCCAGGTTGTCTAATTCTTCTTCTGATACGCCATATTTAACAGGTTTTACTGTACCACGGTCCAATTTAGAAAAATAGACATTAAAGATTGATGTAATAACATGAAAGTGCTTTCCAAAGGGCAAAAAGCAGAGGAAGAAGAAGAATACAGAGTCATGGACAAAATAAGAAGTGGTGTTTAAAAATTGTAGTAGCCCCTTGGGAGCTGAGGCAAGTAGCTTTGCAAACAGCCATGATAGAGTCAAAGGTGGAAGAAATTCAGCGTGGAGCCCGAGCTGTTTTTGCGCAGCAACCATGGAGCCACTATAGAGACTCTCAAATATCATCAATGTACCAATAAGGCCAAGAACAAAGATTGCTTCAAATGTATGGTCTTTTCCATATTTCGGGGGAACTTTATATCTCTCAGGTTTAAATACTCCCCTCCTTACTCCCGCAACAATACATGCAATTAGTACAAATGTTGCTGCATAGTCCTTTAGAAAATTATAAATATCTCCTAAAAATCCCCCAAGACCTGGAAATACAAAACCTGGTTTAAAACCTTCAATTACCAGGGAGGTAGAACGGATTGATAAAATAAGAAAACCAGCGAAGATCACAATGTGGATTACGCCGGCGTCTAAATATCTCGGTTGTTTGTACTGACCTAACCAAAATTTTATAACGGATTTTATTCTCTCTTTAGGTCTATCAAATCTGGAATCTGGTTGAGCCTTTGCCAGGGGAATAAGCCTTCTGGCCATTATATAGCAAAAGGCTGAAATACCTATTAAGGGAATCAACACTGCAAATAGTGAAAAGGGTATTCCCAGGATAGTTACCTTTGCTACAGGTGTTAATGCCATTTCCATATACTCACCTCATTAAAATTTTTTGGGGGCGAAATCTCGCCCCCTTTCAACATAGTGTTTGCATTATTTATTTGCCACCAAAGGAGTTTTCATCAATGGAGACAACGGTATCTTTCATATTCATAATCATATTCATTTTGCCTATTGTCACGGGTAGGATGTAGTGGGTGAAGAATTCAATGTTCTTCAACTGTCCATTATAAAATGCGATATCTTTTTTCTTGGCCTTTTCCAATGCCTTTGCAGCAACAGCAGCTCTCCACAGAAGCATCCATGCCATGATCACATCGCCAACTACTTCCATAAATGGATAGGCATGGGCAAATGCAGTCAAGATCTCAGCGCTCATGGCCTTGCCACCTATGGTCATTGCCACTTCGCCCAGCCTATTTAAGGCCTTTTCCAGTTCCTCAGCAAAGCCTTTTAGGGACTCAATTGATTTTGCTTCTGCTAGGGTCTTCTGGATTTCACCCA
The DNA here is from genome assembly GCF_054654515.1 of Desulfothermus okinawensis JCM 13304. Lineage (NCBI taxonomy): Bacteria > Pseudomonadati > Thermodesulfobacteriota > Desulfovibrionia > Desulfovibrionales > Desulfothermaceae > Desulfothermus > Desulfothermus okinawensis. The sequence continues at coordinate 153,863 of NZ_BAAIEW010000001.1, forward strand.
TTACATCCATTATTGCCTTACCTTTCTTAAGACCCAACTTCCTTCCAAGGAGGTCCATTGCCTGGATTCCATTGGTTCCCTCGTAGATCATGGTGATCCTGCAGTCTCTTACATACTGTTCCATTGGATATTCTTTGGTATACCCATAACCACCAAAGACCTGAACCCCTAGGTTTGTAACTTCGTAAGCCCTATCAGTACCATAACCCTTACAAATTGGGATCAACACGTCAATTATATTTTGATATTTTTCTTTCTCTTCTTCGTTGTCTGTTACCCTCTTTAAGTCTTCCAAAAGTCCCACATACCAGAGTAAGGAGCGCATTCCTTCAACAAATACCTTCATTTGCAAGAGCATCCTTCTCACATCTGGATGCTGGATAATGGGTACTGGAGGAGCACTCTTGTCAAGGATGTCTTTTAGATGGCGTCCTTGTACCCTTTCCCTTGCGTAATTAACAGCTTCCATGTAAGAGGCTGAAGCCAATGCAGCTCCCTGGGAACCCACAAGCAACCTTGCCTGGTTCATCATGAGGAACATTTCCCTCATTCCTTTATTCTCTTGGCCCAAAAGGAGACCACGACACTTGCCTTTGCTACCCAGGGCCAGTGAGCATGTGGAGCTGCCGTGGATACCCATTTTTTCTTCAATACCAGTACATACCACGTCATTAAATTCACCCAATGAGCCATCTTCATTTACCCAATATTTGGGTACAATAAAGAGGGATATACCGTCAGTTCCTGGAGGAGCTCCTTCAATTCTTGCTAGAACTGGATGGATAATGTTTTCGGTTAAGTTCTGCTCGCCGCCAGTTATGAAAATTTTGTTTCCAGTAATGGAATATGTGCCATCATCATTTTTTACTGCAGTGGTTGTAAGGGCACCTACGTCAGATCCTGCCTGGGGCTCTGTTAAGAGCATTGTGCCACCCCATTCGCCAGTATAGAGCTTCTTTAAAAACAATTTTTTCTGTTCTTCAGTCCCAAAAGCCTCAATTAAGTGTCCAGCACCAATTGTCAAACCCACATAGAGCTGTAGGGCACAGTTTGCACCAATAAAAAAATCTCCAGCAGCCATGGCTACTGAACGGGGCATACCCTGACCACCCCAATCTGGATTTTCAGACATACCAATCCATTCGCCTTCTTTTAGGAGCTCATAAATCCTATGAAATTCTTCTGGAACAATAACCTTACCATCTTCAAGTTTAACACCAACTTCGTCACCGATCTTGTTTGTTGGAAGCATTTCTTTTATGGCCAGGTTTCTGGCTTCTTTTAAGATTAGTTCAATGGTTTTTTTGTTGAAATCTGCATACTTTTCGTACTTTTCACTTAATTCTTGAACCTTTAATTGTTCAAATAGTACAAAATCTACATCCCTGCGATCTGCTAACTGTTGTGCCATAACCAACTCCTTTTTTTAATTATTTTTCTTTGTCATTGCCAATACCCTTAACTATTAGATCCATTAAGGGATCAGCCATAGAAGACAAACTATATTTTTTTGAAGTGTAAACCCACGAGGTTATCACTTCATCAATAGCACCAACCATAAGCTGCCTAACCAATGGAATTGATAGGTCCTTTCTAATGGTCCCTTCCTTTTGCCCCAGTTCTATAATCTCTTTTACCAATTCCATGTACATATTGGACATTTCTTTTATTTTATCTTTAGATAAATGACTCCTTTTTTTAGACTCTACCTGATACACAATAGCCATTTCACGGCTATTTTCAAAGGCACTTAAATGGGCGTGTATTAACCTCCTAAGCTTATCTAATGCGTTTTTTCCCTTTTTTACTTCATCTTTGAATTTAGCAAACACTTCATTTGTACGATAGTTGAAAAAACTCCTTAGGATATCGTCCTTGTTTTTAAAATATAGGTAAATGGTCCCATCTGCCACCCCTGCCTCTTTGGCAATCTGAGATATGGTGGCCCTGTAGTACCCATATTTTGAAAAGGTCTTAATTGCTGCTTCTAAAATTTTTTCGTATTTTTCGTTTCTTTTTACTTCTCTATCTTGTCTATCTTGCATGGTGGCAGTTATATTTTCTAATAAGTTAAAATTTTTGAAAAAAATACTGAATGAATATTCATTCACGTTCCGTTTAGCAAAATTTAAATTAAAATGTCAAGAGTAATTAAAAAAAATAAGTGGTGATATGGCACAAAAATTTTTTGTTGAGTTGATTTCTATTGAAATTTTTTCTAGGCATCAGAATCATCTTGGCTATATCTATGAACCACCTTTAATATTCTATTGAATACCTGTTTATAGAAAAAATTACCTAGGAGGGCTTATGGGACAAAAGATCGTGATTGATCCAGTTACCAGGATAGAAGGGCATCTGGCTGTGAAATTAGAGACAGAGTACAACAAAGGACGTAATGTTATTACTTCTGCATATTCTGTTGGTGAAATGTTTAGGGGGTTTGAGGTCTTTTTAAGGGGTAGGGATCCATTAGATGCCCAGCAAATAACCCAGAGGATATGTGGGGTGTGCCCTATTTCCCACGGCATGGCATCCTGCAAGGCCCAGGAAGATGCTTATGGTATAAAGCCCAATAAAAATGGAAGGCTTCTACAAAATTTGATTTTAGCTGCCAATTATATACAGTCCCACATTGTGCATTTTTATCATTTGAGCGTACTGGACTATGTGGATGTCACTTCAATTGTGAGTTATCGTGGAAATGACTTAGAGCTAGTGAAATTAAAGGAATGGGCACTGGATAAATTAAAGAGTGCTAAAGCAGGGGAGCCATATGCCCTGGGTCCATTTTTGCCAAGGTATGAAGGTGATTTTTATGTAGAGGAGAGGGACGTAAATATTGAATTTGTAAAACACTACTTAATGGCCCTGGATATGAGGAGGAAAGCACATGAGATGTGTGCTGTATTTGGCGCAAAGGTTCCCCATGCAACGGCCTTAGTGCCTGGGGGATGCACCCAGATACCCACTGAAGAGAGGATTTTGTCGTATAGATCCAGACTTGAGTTATTAAAGGATTTTGTTGAAAGGGTGTATATTCCAGATGTATTTGCCCTGTTTTCCATTATGTCTGAATATTGGAAGATTGGCAGGGGATATAAAAATTTTCTTGCATATGGAGTATTTGATTTAGGTGGTGGTGATACCCTTTTTAATAGCGGCGCTATTATTTATGGTAAATATGAACCCCTGGATCTTACAAAGATTACAGAGGATGTAGAATTCTCAAGGTTTTCCTCCCCATCTTCCCTACACCCCAGCATGGGGGAGACCAAGCCAGATCCAGATAAAAGGGGTGCCTACAGCTGGTTAAAGGCTCCAAGGTATGATGGGCATCCAATGGAAGTGGGGCCCATTGCCAGGATGTTAGTTGACTACCATTTTCCTGGAAAATCCGTTGCAAGGCCCCTTTTAGATGGAGTTATGAAAAGATTTAATATTAAGATGGAAAATTTTTATTCAGTGGCAGGAAGGCATGTTACAAGGGCCTTAGAACTCAAGATTATTATTGAAAAGGCTATGGAATGGCTGGATGAGCTCCATGTTGACAAGGCCCCTGCCAGGGATTTTAGTTTGGTTAGAAAGGGAAAAGGGGTAGGCATAACTGAGGCCCCCAGGGGAGCCTTGGGACATTGGCTAACTATATCAGACTATAAGATAGATAGATATCAGTGTGTTGTTCCAAGCACATGGAATTTCTCTCCCAGGGATCACAATGGAAATCCCGGACCTGTTGAGAGGGCACTTGTAGGTGTAAATTTAAAGGACCTAAAACAGCCAATGGAAGCTGTTAGGATAGTCAGGTCCTTTGATCCCTGTCTTGCCTGTGCAATACACTAACATATTTGAGGGGATAAAATATGAAATCATTAACAAGAAGAGACTTTTTAAAAATAGGAAGTTATTTGGTTGCTGGCTTCGGGTTATCAAATACATTAACACCGGTCTTTGCCAGGGGGCTAGAAAAACTCAGTTATGGAACTCCAAAGATAGTATGGCTACAGGCTCAGGCTTGCAGTGGCTGTACTATTTCTTTTTTAAATGCCAATGCCCCTTACGTTCAGCAGGTAATCACGCAAATGGCATCTATTATGTTTCATCCCACTATTTCAGCTGCTCAGGGAGAAGTAGCTTTAAATATTCTGGAAAATATTAGGCAGAGTAGTTTTCCATATATCCTGGTTTTAGAAGGTGCTATTCCCCTTGATATGCCAAAGGCCTGTATGATTGGGGAGAAGACCTTTGAAGAGGTTGCACTGCCTTTTCTGGAAAATGCCCAATTCATTTTGGCAGTTGGTAGTTGTGCAACCTATGGTGGGGTACCTTCGGCTGAAGGAAACCCAACAGGGGCTGTGGGAGTAAAAGAATTTATGGAGAAAAAATCTATTCCTTATAAAAACAGGCTGGTAAATTGTCCCCTTTGTCCAACTCATCCAGATTCTATCGTGGGAACCCTTGGATATCTGGCAGCAAAAGGATATCCTGAAGTAGATGAAAATCTGCTCACTCCCAAGATGTTTTATGCCCATTCAGTTCACTACAATTGTCCCAGGTATCATTATTATGAAAAAGGGATATTTGCGTCAAAATTTGGAGAAGAGGGATGTTTGTTTAAGTTGGGTTGTCTTGGTCCTCTTAGTTACACTACCTGTCCCAGGAGACAATGGAATGGTGGAGTAAATTGGTGTGTTCGGGCAAATGCCCCTTGTATTGGATGCTCTCACCCATATTTTGCAAAATTTAGGGATTTCCCATTTTACAGAAAAGGCGAGCAATACCATAAAGTTAGGTACCAGGAAGAGGATAGAAAGAATTAGTAAGGGAGGTATGAAATGTCTTTATCTAATAAAATCTTTGGGGCAGTAATTTTAATAGTATTTTTTGTTGCACTGTCTGGTGCTATCTCATCTGTTAAACTGACACAAAGGGGATTTAACCTTATTTTTAAAGACCTTGCAAATTCCCTTCACAATATGGAAGATAGGATATCTAAAAATTTTATTGAAATAGGGAAATCCCAGGGTATTGGAATCTTGGAGTTGGCAGAAATCGCAGCAGGTGATTCCCTACTACCAGGGGAAGAGAAAAAATTCGAAATTGTGGCCAAACAAATTGGAGGGCTAAAGGGGATCGATGAATTTTCTTTTTTCAACAAGAATGGAAAAGTTGTACTTTCTTCTGTGGATAATAGGGTGGGAAAAAAATTGGATGTTAAAGCCTTGAAAAAATCAATATCTAAAAGATCTGTTGTTGTTAAACAAGACAAAGATTATCTACACCTTTACAAACCTATTTTTGTAGACGAGGACATGGCCAGGTTTAATCCCCATTGGAAGGTTGGTGATTTTTTTGGTCTTTTGTATCTTAAGATGTCCAAGGGTAACATGAACAAAATAATCCAAAAGAACCAGAAAGATATCTTGTCCATAATAGATAATGGAAAAACTAACCTTGACAAAACAATGAGAGAAAATATTTACTCAGCCATAATTGTGGGACTTATATCCCTTGTGCTAGGTATTCTTGTAATGTGGCTTATATTAAACACATCCCTTAAAAAACCTCTACTGAGAATGGTTGATTTTGCAAGGGACATGGCTGGTGGTGACTTTGATAAGACCCTGGAAGTCCATAATAAGGATGAAGTGGGGCAGGTAATTGAGGCGTTGAATCAGGTGGCAATTTGCACCCAGAACATAATTTCTCAATTTAATAAGGCTGTTTATGAGATATCCCATGGTCAACTGGACTATAGGGCAGATGCTTCAACTCTGTCTGGGGGATTTAAGGATTTGATTCGAGGTGCAAATAAGATAGCTGATACATTTGAGACGCTGATAAATAGTCTTCCTGTTGGTATAGCAAACTTTGATGGGGAATTTAATATAAAGTATGTAAACTTAGCAGTACAGAGAATGTTGGGAAGTAGTTTTAAGGAACTTATGGGTAGTAAATGTTGGAATCATTTAAATACACAAATATGTCGTACAGAAGAGTGTGTTTGCAAAAAGACCATGTCTAGCAGGGAACCCATTACAAAGGAGGTGGAAGCCAACATAAATGGAGAAATAAAACATTTAGATGTAACTGGACTTCCAATAATTGGCTTAGATGGCAATGTGGTAGGTGCTACAGAAGTTGTCTATGACCTCACAGAAATTAGAAATATCTATAAAAAATTGCAGGACGCAATTAACAGGGCCATTGATATTTCTTCTAACCTGGCCTCTGCTTCTTCAGAGTTGGCTGCGCAAGTAGAAGAGGTGAGTCGAAGTGTAGATGATCAGGGATCTAAAACAGCAGAGATAGCAACTGCAATGGAGGAAATGAATTCTACTGTGTTAGAAGTTTCAAAAAATGCCCAGCATACTGCGGAGGACGCTGAAGATACAAAAAATATGACTGAGGAAGGTAGCAAGGCAGTTAATAACTCCTTTGAACTTATGAAAAATGTCCAGGAAAAGGCCAGACAGCTGCTTTCAGACATGAAGGAAATGGAAGACCATGCCCAGGGTATTGGTGAGATCATGAATACTATATCAGATATAGCAGACCAGACAAATCTCCTGGCACTAAATGCAGCAATAGAGGCAGCTAGGGCAGGGGAAGCAGGAAGGGGTTTTGCGGTAGTGGCAGATGAGGTGAGAAAACTTGCTGAAAAAACAATGGTAGCTACCACGGAAGTTGGAGAATTTATAGAAAGGATTCAGCAGACAAGCAAAGTAAATATGCAATCCACCAAGGCAGTTAATGAAGCGATTGAGGAAAATATGAAACTGTCGAAAACTGCTGAAGCAGTCCTAAATAAGATGCTTGAGCTTGCAAATAGGACTTCTGACCAGATAAGAAATATAGCCACTGCAGCAGAAGAACAATCTGCAACCACTGAACAGATTTCAAGGTCAACAGAAGAGGTAAATGTAATATCTCAGGAAATAAGAGAGACCATGAATCAGTCTGTGGAGGCTATTACTGATTTAAATGAACTTGCACAGGAATTAAATAACCTAATTGAAGAGATGAGGAAAATTTAATATGTTGTTTATCCTTGACATGTTTTTTTTATATTTATAAGCTTCAAATCTTCACAAAAACAGATGCCTTGTTCTCTGAATTTAGATTCAGAGGACCAAAAGACCAAAAGGAGGTGTTATGAAACTTAGAAAGTATGAAACCTTGATTTTGTTTAATCCTGACATGTCCAATTCTGAACGTCAAGAAGTGCTTGAGGATTTAACAAATGTAGTAGAGCAGGAATACAAAGGTAAACTGCTCATAACCGATGATTGGGGAATTAAAGAGTTGGCATACCCAGTTAATAAACATACGAGAGGGCACTATGTGCGCATTGAGTACGGGGTGCCTGGCAATGCAATCCAGGAAGTGGAGAGAAAATTAAGGTTAAATGAAGATGTGTTTAAATTTCTCACAGTTAAACTAGAGGACAAATTTGAGATAGAGGAGGACTAGTTATGGCATTTAAATTTACACCCCGTAAAAAATTTTGTCGCTTCTGTGCAGATAAAAATCTGCCTTTGGACTATAAAAGGCCTGATATATTAAAAGATTTTGTGACCGAGAGGGGAAAGATAATTGGCAGAAGGATTACTGGCACATGTGCAAAACACCAGAGGAAGTTGACAAGAGAAATCAAAAAGGCAAGACAGATGGCCCTTATGTACTACACCACCATTCACAGTGTGGAAGTGAATAAGAAAATTAAAGGAGTATAGGGATGAGGGTTATACTTAGGACAGATATAGAAAAATTAGGCAAACTTGGGGATGTGGTGGATGTTAAACCTGGGTATGCCAGGAATTATCTTTTGCCAAAAAAGCTGGCCATGCTGGCAACCCCATCTAATCTAAAAGTTTTTGAGCATGAGAAGAAGAAATTAGAAGAAAAACTCAATGCTGTGAGATTTCAGGCTAAGGAGTTGGCCGCTAAATTGGAAAGTGAAAAAATCGAGATTTTTGTACGAGTAGGTGAAGGTGACAAACTTTATGGATCTGTTACTTCCTCGAATATTGTAGATGAACTGAGAAAAAGAGGGTTTGAAATCGATAGAAAGAAAGTGGAATTAGACAAACCCATCAGGTCGTTGGGTGATTATCAGGTTCCTGTGAAGCTCTATCCTGGTGTAGTGGCCACCTTAAATGTGTCTGTGGTGAGGTACCAGGAAGAAGGTGATGAACAGGCAAACCAAGGTGAGTAATTATGAGAGAAGGCCTTTTGTCTCCTCTCCTGAGAAGGTCCTGTCAGAGCTCATAAAAAAGGTCCCCCCCCATAATTTAGAAGCTGAACAAGCAGTATTGGGGGGGGTTTTGATAGATAATTCAATCTTCCATTCCATATTAGAAGTTTTAAAGCCTGAAGATTTTTACAGCCCGGCCCATAGGGTTATTTTTCATACCTTTTTAGAATTATATTCAAGAAATTCTCCAATAGATCTAATTACAGTAAAAGAAGCCCTGGAAAAGGCAGGTAAACTGGAAGAGGTTGGGGGTGTTGTGTACCTTGCCAGCCTTAGTGACCAGATAATCCCATCTGCAAGTGCTATACATTATGCTGAAATAGTTAGAGAAAAGGCAATAAAAAGGGAACTTATAACTGGTGGGGCAAGAATAATTAATCTGGCGTATGAGTTTGATGAGGACACAGACACCCTGTTAGATGAAGCAGAACAATCCATATTTCAGATATCAGAAGCCAGGGTGCTCCCTAGATTTAAATCCAGTAAACAGCTTGTTGATGAAATTTTTGAGCAACTAACTGCCAGGTTTGAGAGAAAGGAACTCATAACTGGGGTCCCAACTGGTTATAAAAAACTGGACGAATTAACTGCAGGCCTGCAGCGCACTGATCTCATTATCATAGCAGGGAGGCCCAGCATGGGTAAGACAGCCTTTGGACTGAATATAGGAATGCGGGCTGCATGTGAACACAATGTCCCAACTGCCATTTTTTCCCTTGAGATGTCCATGGAACAACTTATGATGCGTATGCTGTGTGCCAGGGCCAAGGTGGATTTAAAGAATATGCGAACTGGTTTTTTAAAGGATGAGGATTGGGCCAGGTTGTATGTTGCTGCTGATGAGCTTTCAAAGTCGCCCATATACATAGACGATACGCCTGCATTGGAACCCCTAGAGCTTAGAGCCAGGTGCAGGAGACTCAAAAGTGAAAAGGGGCTAGGCCTGGTTATTATTGATTACTTACAGCTTATGCATGTTCCCCAAAAAAGGGACTCAAGGGAACAGGAAATTTCATATATATCCAGAAATTTAAAGGCCCTTGCAAAGGAAGTTGATGTCCCAGTAATCGCCCTTGCCCAGTTAAACAGGAAGGTGGAAGAGAGGAAGGACAAAAGGCCAATGCTATCAGATTTAAGGGAATCTGGGGCAATTGAACAGGACGCAGACGTGATAATATTTTTATACAGGGATGAGGTGTACAACAAAAAGGAAGACAATCCCAAGAAAGGGATAGCAGAAATAATCATTGGGAAGCAGAGAAATGGTCCAATAGGCAGCTTGGAACTTGCATTTTTATCCAATTGTACTGCCTTTGAAGAGCTTGAAATAAGGGAAGAGTAGATTTTTAGGAGTAAGATTATGGTGCAAGAGTATTTACATAAAGAAGAAGTGATGTCCAGAGATGAGCTAACACAGCTTCAATTACAAAGGCTTAAACACACCATTAGGCAAGCAAAGAAAGGACTTTTTTACTGGGATCGCTTAAGCGGCATTGAACCCGAGGATATAAAATCAATAGATGATATAAAAAGTCTTCCATTTACCACAAAAGACGATTTAAGGAATAACTATCCTGTGGGGCTCTTAACTGAGTCAGTTGCTAAAATGGTTAGACTCCACGTATCATCTGGTACAACTGGAACTCCAACAGCAGTACTGTATACAAGGAAGGACTTAGATACTTGGGCAGATTTAATGGCCAGATGTATGTATATGGTAGGTATAAGACCATGGGATATTTTCCAAAATCTCAGTGGTTATGGGCTTTTTACTGGTGGGCTAGGTATTCACTATGGCGCTGAAAGACTGGGTTGCTTGACCATCCCTGCAGGGGCTGGTAATTCAAAGCGGCAGATAAAACTCCTAAAGGATTTCAGGGTAACGGCAATTCACATCATTCCGTCTTATGCCCTTCACCTGGCAACTGTTTTTGATGAATTAGAGGTTGACCCAAAGTCTCTGCATTTAAAAATTGCCTTAATAGGAGCAGAACCACATACAGAAGAGGTTCGTAGGAGAATAGAGGAAATATATGGGGTAAAGGCATATAATTCCTATGGACTCTCAGAGATGAATGGCCCTGGGGTGGCATTTGAATGTACTGAACAAAATGGTATGCACCTGTGGGAGGATGCTTATCTACTGGAAATAGTTGATCCAGAGACCTTGGAGCCTGTAGAAGATGGAGAAGTGGGAGAGCTTGTGCTAACAACACTTACTAGGGAGGGTATGCCCCTTATTAGATACAGGACCAAGGATTTAACTGCCATTATTCCAGGTGAATGTCCATGTGGCAGGGTACATAAGAGGATAGCTAGGATTACAGGTCGTTCAGACGATATGATTATATTAAAGGGAGTTAATATCTATCCAATGCAGGTTGAAAAAGTGCTTATGTCCATCCCTGAAGTGGGACAAAATTACCTTATAATTTTGGAAAAAGAGGGATATATTGACCAGATGAGGGTGCAAGTGGAGATAAAGGACGAATACTTTGTTGAGGATATGAGGGAGCTCAAAAAGCTTCAAAATAAGATAGCCAGAAGGCTAAAGGAAGAAATTCTTATTACCCCCAAGGTAGAGTTGGTTGAACACAAGAGTCTGCCAAGGAGTGAGGGAAAGGCTATAAGGGTTATAGACAAGAGAAATGAAAAATAAGGTCAGGGGAGTTTAGTTATGTCTGGGAGTTATCCTGAGTACAGGGGAGATCTAGAATATGTGTGTCAGGTGTGTGGCTCCAGGTTTGATAGTGATGAGCTCCTGTACACATGCCCAAATTGCAAGGGGGTTTTTCTCTTAAAGGACAAAAAGTTCAATGAGCTAAAGAAGATTTCAGGAGAAAGGTGGAGAGAAATTTTTGATGAAAGGGCAAAGACCAAGATCTATCAGCTAAGAGGGATCTTTCGATTTTTTGAATTAATGGCACCAATTTTGGAGCAAGGGGATATAGTATATCTTGGTGAAGGAAATACTCCCATTGTCTTTGCTTCTGAGAATTTTAAACGATATTTGGGAATTAATTTTGCCTATAAAAATGAAGGACAAAATCCCAGTGCTTCCTTTAAAGATAGAGGCATGGCCTGTGCCTTTAGTTATCTTAAATATCTGATTAGAAAAAAAAGTTATAAAAACATCCTTGCCATCTGTGCCTCAACAGGTGATACATCGGCTTCTGCAGCCATGTATGGCGCATATGTTGGAGATCCAATAAAAAGCGTTGTTCTGCTTCCCCATGGAAAAGTAACCCCTGAGCAGCTTGCTCAACCCCTGGGAAGTGGAGCCACAGTGCTGGAATTGCCAGGGGTATTTGATGACTGTATGAAGGTTGTGGAATATCTGGCTGATAATTACAACGTTGCACTTCTAAATTCAAAGAATAGCTGGCGAATTTTAGGGCAGGAATCCTATTCCTTTGAAATAGCTCAGTGGTTTGATTGGGATTTATCTGGCAAAGTTATCTTTGTTCCAATTGGAAATGCAGGAAATATTGCAGCCATTATATCTGGTTTCATAAAGTTATATGAGCTCGAAATAATAGATACCTTGCCCAAAGTTGTGGGGGTACAATCATCCCATGCCGATCCTGTTTACAGGTTCTATGCAATGGATGAAGATAGGAGAAAATACGAGCCTGTATCAGTTAGACCATCTGTTGCCCAGGCTGCTATGATAGGAAATCCTGTTTCCTTTCCAAGGGTTAAGGAACTCGTTTCCAAATATGAGTCCATAGGCGGTGGTGGTATATTTAATGTGGTACAGGTGGAAGAGCAACAGATAATTGAAGGCATGTTAACTGTAAATAAAAATGGCCACATAGCATGTACCCAGGGTGGTGAATGTTTTGCAGGTATGTTACAGGCAAAGGAACAAAAGATAATTGATAAAGATGAAATTTGCATATTAGATGCAACTGCTCATTCATTGAAATTTCTCAAATTTCAGCAAATGTATTTTGAGGATAATTTCCCTACAGAATATGAAATTTCTCCAAAGGATGAGTTAAAAAATTTTCCTAGCTTGGTTTTGGATATTGCAGAAAAGGATTCCTTATCCAGGAAAGAATTTTATAAAAAAGCTGTTGACAATATAGTAAGTCATTTAGGACTTCAGACGAAAAAGTAATATTAGTTATAAATTTAACAGATAAATTTTATAAAGGGGAGAAAGGGGGGCATTTAGCCCCCTTTTTATATTACTTTATTAGTTATAGATCTCTTTTTTTCAAGGCGATTCCAATACAGGTTATTGCTCCCCCCCATGTTACTGCAATTCCAAAAATCATCATTAAAATTGATCCAGTGCTCATATTACCTGCTCCTTTTTATTTTTTATAATTATTATTAAAGCTGCGTCCCATTTGCATGATAAAGCTGAGGATTATAATTCCAATAACTATTGCCCATCCAAAGATTAATATTGCACTAGTTGGATAACCCCCGTAAGGTTTCTTGATATCGCCAATAAGATTACCAATAGCCATATAACCTAAAACTATTGGAGTGAGGATCTTTAAACAAAAGTTCCACCACTTACCCACAGAGAAGTCTGAAAGGGAATTTGCATGTTCACGTAATGAATCCAGTTTGAAAAACCAGGAGAGCAAGAGGACTTCTACCAGGCCAGCAAATACAATTCCAAAATTATTGATAAAGTGATCTACTATATCCAATATAAGTAAGCCGCCCTGAGTTGTAAAAATAAGGCTTAATAAAAAGCCTACTACACAAAATAAAGATGTAGTTGGTTTGCGATCCCATTTAAACTTGTCCATAAGACCTGAAACACATGTTTCAGTTATTGAGATCATTGAAGAGAGACCAGCAAAAACTAAGCTTAAGAAAAATAGAGTTCCAAAGAACTTAGCACCAGGCAATAAACTAATTGCCTTTGGTATTGTCACAAACGCCAGTCCAACCCCTGCTCCAGCTACATCTTTTATGCTAACACCCTGTTTTTGGGCCATATATCCAAGTACTGAAAAGATCATGATACCTGCTAAGATGCTAAAGCCACAATTTACAAAAGTGGTGATCATTCCATTATTATTTATATCGGATTTTTCTGGCAAGTAACTTGCGTAGGTTATCATAATTCCAAAACATATGCTAAGCGAGAAAAATATCTGACCATAAGCTGCAGTCCAGACTTTGTAGTTTAATATTGCACTAAAATCAGGTCTAAATAGCCACTGGAGTCCTTCTGATGCCCCTTTTAATGTAACTGCCCGACCCAACATGATTAGTAATAAGATAAAAAGCAGTGGCATAAAAATCTTATTGGAAAATTCAATTCCTTTTTTTACTCCACTAAACAATATCAACCAGGTAATTAACCAGATCACAAGAGTTGATATAAATATTGGCCACACAATGTTTCCCCACTGCATTGGACTGGATGAGAGGTGAAGGAATTTACTAAAGAAGAATCCTTTTGTGTCCTGACCCCATCCTAAATTAAAGGCAAGTAATGTGTAATTTAATGCCCATGCAATGACCACAACATAATAGATGGAGATTATAAATGAAATAAAAACCTGCCACCATCCAAGCCACTCCCATTTTTCCTTTGCCTTTGCAAAGGACATTGGAGCTGATCCTTTATACTTGTGTCCCAATGCAAATTCCAGAATAATAATGGGGATACCTGCAGTTAACATTGCAAAGAAGTAGGGAATTAGAAATGCTCCACCTCCATTGTCATAGGCCATGTAAGGGAAACGCCAGATGTTCCCTAGCCCTATTGCAGAACCTACAGCTGCAACTACAAAACCAAGCCGTGTACCCCATTGTTCTCTTTCTGCCATTTTGTCCTTCCTCCCTTTTTAAAAATATTCAAATGGTTGCCTTCAATTTGCCCATAGTTTAAGAAAACAGAGAAAATAGTGTCAACTCCAAATTATAGGTAGAATATGGGAATTCAGAGTTTAGGTCTGTATGTTTAATGTTACTTCTTTAGTCCTCATTAGTTCATGGAGTTTACTTTTTAAGCTATAATTTTCTAAAGTTACAGCACCACTATGTTGTTTTTCAGGCTATTTAATAGCTCTTTGTCTGTAAAGTCAAAGTGAAGGGGGGTTAAGGTTATATATCCCTTGGTCAAATTCGCCCTGTCTGAATCAGGAGAGATCTGGTCTTCTGGGATATATCCACAGAGCCAGAAATAGGGTTTTCCCCTGGGATCTTGTCTTTCTTCATACCAATCCCTATACACTGCCTGTGTCTGGGCACAAACCTTTATTCCCCTTACTTTTTTTAGGGGTACATCCGGGAAATTTAGATTTAATACCCGGTTCTTAAATCTATCCCATTCTATTTTTTCTATTAATTTTGCAACAAATTGTGCCTGGTCGCTAAGATCCTCAGGTGAAAAGTTGTCTATTGACACAGCAAGAGCACTGACACCAGCAAGGGCTGCTTCTGTTGCAGCTGCAACTGTTCCAGAATATAAAATATCCACCCCTACATTGGCGCCATTATTTATTCCAGATATTAACAAATCAGGAGGATTTTTTAAGATCTTTGTGAGTCCAAGTTTAACACAATCCACAGGTGTTCCAAAAACCCCTATTCCTTCAAAGTTTTCATTTTTCACCTGTTTGATTCTAATGGGCGTTGCAAGGGTCACAGCATGGCCCACTGCTGATTGTTCAGTTAGGGGTGCTATTACTTTAACATCATGACCTGCTTCCCTTAAACTTTTGTACAATGCCCTTAATCCAACTGACCAGATTCCATCGTCATTGGTTATAACAATTTCCATCTTTACCTTGTTTTGTATTTTGGTTACATTTTGGGTTAGTGTGTTTTTAACAAGAGTAACATGTGGGAAAAGGATAAATAACAACCTTATATTTGGCAAGGATTATGGTAGTTAAAAAGAAATTTATCAGTGAACTTAAATGTGGCGACAGGGTTGATGATATCTTCGTGGTAACCAAGGCAAGACAGGGCTCATCAAAAAATGGTCCTTATTGGGATATGGAACTCCAGGACAAAAGTGGGAGAATTCCTGCAAAAATTTGGTATCCACAAAGTGCTCAATATGATGAGATAAAAGAAGAGACTTTTGTTTATATTAGTGGATTTGTTGATTCTTATAGGGAGAATCTCCAGATAATTGTCCAGTCCTTAAAGGTCTTAATAGAAAATAAAGTAAGTATAGAGGATTTTTTACCCACCACAAAAGTGCCCCCAGAAAGGCTTATGATGGAGTTGGAGGAATTGTGTTTTAAAAATCTAAAATACAGGCCATGGAGTCGATTAATAGGGATGATATTAAAGGATAAAGACATTAGAGATAGATTTATGAGTTGTCCTGCTGCAAAGACAGTGCATCATGCATATATTGGAGGCCTTTTAGAACACACTTTAAATGTGTGTAAGCTCTGTCTGGAAATATCTAGCCTATATCCAGAGGTGGATAGAGAGATTTTACTTGTTGGAGCAGTACTTCACGATATAGGAAAGATTGAGGAATTTAAGGGAAGTGTTATCTTTAACTATACTGATAGAGGTCAGTTGCTTGGGCATGTAGTGATGTCAGTTTTGTTGATAGAACCTTTTATTAAGAAAATAAAGGGATTAAACGAAGACTTAATAATGCACTTAAAGCATATTATACTATCCCACCATGGTGAGTATGAGTTTGGTTCACCTAAAAGGCCAAAGACAAGGGAGGCCTTGATTGTGCATTTTGCTGACAACATAGATGCCAAGTTAAATATAGTGAATGGCCTTGTTAACGACCTAGAGTATGAAGAGGAGAATTGGTCAAAGTACCAGCGTTTTTTGGAAAGGAAAATATTTAGACCAGTACATACAGGTGATCTAGTTGAAGATGGAAGAGCGAAGAAGAGGAGGTCTATTGATCAATGTTTATTGCCTTTGAAGGAATAGAGGGTTCTGGAAAGAGTACCCAGTCCAAATTGCTTGCCGTGACTCTCAAAGAAGCAGGCCTTGATATTGTGTATACCAGAGAGCCGGGGGGGTGTTGTCTGGGGAATGAGCTTAGAAAAATTTTGCTTGATTCAAAAAATAAAAATCTTGATCAGCGGTCTGAATTATTTATGTATCTTGCAGCAAGGTCCCAACATGTAAAGGAAAAAATCATCCCTGCCTTAGAAGAGGGTAGAGTGGTTATTGTGGATAGATTTAATGATTCCACCATTGCATATCAAGGATATGGAAGAGGTCTAAATATAGATTTTGTATATAAGCTTTGCGATTTTTCCTCCTACGGCCTTTGGCCTGATATTGCCATAGTTCTGGACATGCCTGTTGAAATAGGCATTGAGAGGGCCAGATCTAGGAACCAACAATATAGAGGTCCTGGTAATGATGAGTCCAGATTTGAAGAAGAAGATTTGGAATTTCACAAAAAGGTGAGGGAAGGATATCTGCAACTCCACAGAAATTTTAGCCATAGGATTACTCTTATAGATGCCCAGGGCAATGTGGAGGAGGTTAGATCTAAGGTCTTTGCTTTAATAAAAGAGAGATTTGGTTTATAGATATTGGGAGACTCAATGGACAACATAGCTGTTATACTTTGTAGAACTAAATATTCAGAAAACATTGGTTCAGTTGCAAGGGCATGTGTAAATATGGGTGTAGATGAGATGATATTGGTAAGTCCCAAAGAATTTGATTTAAATAAGGCTAGGCCTTTGGCTACTCCCAAGGGCAAAAACGTTCTAGAAAGGGCATCCATTGTATCTAATCTTGAAGTTGCGTTGGAGAATTTTAATAAAGTTTATGGTACCACTGCTAGGACCGGGGGATGGAGGAAAAGGATCTTGCTTCCCCAGCAGGCAGCTTCTCAAATAGCAGAGGACATAGCAGAAGGAAGAAGGGTTGCCTTGGTGTTTGGACCAGAAGATACAGGGCTTTTAAATGAAGAAATAGAATTGTGTGGGCAACTTATCACAATCCCCACAAATCCTAATGCATGGTCTTTAAATGTGGCGCAGGCAGTTTTGATTATTTTATATGAATGTTTTAATAAAATATCCTTTTACAAATGGAATAAGACGAATTTGGAAAAAGATTTGAGTAGATATGCCACCCATAAGGATTTACAATTATTATTTGAAAGCCTAAAAAAAGTGCTTAGTGAGATTGACTTTTTATTGCCTGAAAATCCAGAGTATTTTATGCTTCCCATAAAGAGATTTATCCATAGGATAAATTTAAAGAAAAATGAGTTCAATATGTTAATGGGGATATGTAGGCAATTGCTCTGGTATTTTAACGGGCAAAAAAATAAGGAAAAATAAATTTTTCTTGCAATAGTTGGTTTTTTGTCTAAAGTAGATACATCTCCCAGTGATATATATTTTTGTTAACCTCAAAAAAGGGAGAGGAAAGTATGCAAGACACAAAACAAAAACATGACCAGATGCTACAGTTAGTTTCATTTAAGCTTGGAGATGAAGAATTTGGCGTGGATATTATGCAAGTTCAGGAAATAATAAGGATGCAAAACATTACCTCTGTCCCTAATGCACCTGATTTTGTGGAAGGGGTGATTAATTTACGTGGTAGGGTAATCCCCATAATAGATTTGAGAAAGAGATTTGGCCTGGAAGAAAAATCCCATGATAAAGCCACGAGGATTATAGTGGTAAAGGTAGAAGAGATAACAGTGGGACTCGTGGTGGATGAAGTGTCAGAGGTATTGCGTATTCCAATAGATACAGTGGAACCACCTCCACCTATAGTAGCAGGGGTAGAGTCTGAATATATTAAAGGAGTGGGCAAGCTAGAAGACAGATTGCTTATATTATTAGATCTCACCAAGACTTTAAGTAAAGAAGAAAAAGCATCTTTGCAGATGATGTAGATGGATAAAAATAAGTATCGAGCACTTATATCTTCAGATTGGAATGAATGTTTGTCTCCATCCAGGCCCTTTGATCCTATAACTTTCAGATATCCTGAACTTTCAGAAAAGGTTCAGGATATTTTTATTAAATATACATCAAATCAGATATCTTATAAAGATGCACTGGGTAAAATAAAGAGTTTTTTACCTGGTGCAATAACTCAAACAGATATGGATTATTACTTAAAGGAAAAGTTTTCTGTCTACCCAGGTATATTTGAGTTTATTAATTGGTGTAGAGATAATCACATACTTTTTATGATTAATACAACTGGTTTTATAGGGTATTTTGAGAGAGCTATATCCCTGGGGCTACTTTCCAATATAAGAATAATCAGCGGTAGCCCGTTTATAAGATTTAATATGTCTTCCAAAGGGCATTCTTTTTTGGAGCTAAATGAAATAGATGACAAGCCCAAAAATACTTTCTTTGTGGCAACAAAATATAAAATCAAGAGGATTTTTTTAATCGGTGATTCTGGAGGTGATGGTCCTCATTTTGTTTGGGGAAGACAAAATGGATGTGTATTAATTGGATGTATGGCTAAACCATCTCTCAAGTCTTTTTGCAATAAACATGGAGTTGAGATTGATCATTTTGTTGGGGACTATAGATCCAGTTCAAATAAGATTAATTTAATAGAAGTAATCAAAAAATATATGGATGAAGAATAGGTAAGGTAAACCAATTACTTTTCCGTGTAAAAATAGTATCGCTCCACAAAGAAGTCTTTAATATTGACTTGTGGCCACATCCAGAAGGTCTCGAAACCCCTCCCAAGTATGAGGCTAGATGGTAGCGGGTTATATATCATCTCATCTGTATAAATAACATCTACCCTTTTAAAATTTAGTTCTCTGTATGACTTTTCAGATTTATCCACACTCACCTCTATTAGATTTAATGAGGGATGGCTTATTTTGATGTGTTTTTGGTTTACACCTGATTTGGAATTATTGCGTTTAACCACAACTCCATACCTTGGAGGCGCAATATGTTGTATAAAGTTTTGTAGAGAGGTATTGGAGCTTCCCACCCAAAAATAGGACCAAAATGGGTCAAAGCCTAATTTTAAATTCCCCACGTGTCCATCCGTCATCCTATACACATCAGGTATTCCCAAAAGTTCCAACGTAACCAATATATTTATTGGCCATGTGTTGTAGCTTCCTACTACATAAGTATCAATGCCAAGTATCCTTGGAATTATCAAAAGGGCTATTAATTGGGCGAGAGAGTCTACTTCTTTAGATAGAAAAACAAGCACTCCTTTTTTCTTTTGATATGTTTTTATTATCTCTATTTGTTCAAAAAAATAGTGATCTTTTTTTATTGAAGATGCAGTGGCTAGTTTTTTCTGAAAAATTTTATAACTAAGGGAGATAGATTTTTTTATTATAGATTTAACATATGGTTCTATACTATCATAAGCCCTGTCAAACTCATAGTCCTCTATGGGGCAAAGCTTATTAGCTTTTACAACTTCCTCTATAGCCAGCTCTTTATTTTTACCCATAGGCCTCCATATTTTTTTTCTTGTCTTTGTTTTGATAATTTTAGGTCATATCTTATATATGAAACCTTAGCCATGTATTTTGAATAATTCACTATCTCTTTGAATTCAGGAAAGTTTTTTTGAATGTATTCAAATCTCTTCCACGCTCCTTTGTATCGCTTTGTCCTGAAGTAAAAATTGGCAATGTATATTTCATGTTTTGCGAGAATGTATCTACATTTTCTTAAAAGTTTTTTAGCCCTGGGAATATATTTAGAACGGGGATAGGCCTCAATTAATCTGGTAAAATAGGATATTGCTTCTTGTATACATAGTTGAGGGAGATCTATACTTGGTTTTTGCATGTAATTGGATAAACCGATCTGGAATATTACATAGTCTATATTTTTGTGACCAGGATGTAGGGACTCAAATTCTTTATAGGTGGTTTCGGCCTCTTCATATTTTTTTGCATAAAAATAGCTATCACCAAGGAGTAGCTCTGCCCTAACTGTATAAGGGCTAAAGGGATATTTGTCTTTCATTTTCTGGAAGTATTCTATTGCATTGTCATAATCTTTTTCATTTAAGGCATCTTGTCCAGCTTCTAAGAGTTCAAGTGGTGTTTTTGGCTTTGGTTTTAAAAAATAGTAGTCAATAATCCCACAACCCGAAAACACCAGACAAAAAAATATACTCACTACAGTTAATCTGATTTTCATATTTTATATCCAGTGCTTGATTTAATTATTTCCCTGGAGGAAAAGGTATGCAGAGTGAGCAGCCTGTGCCCCATCTCCAGCTGCTGTGACAACTTGTCTACAGGTCTTTGATCTCACATCTCCTGCTGCAAAGATACCAGGTAGGTTGGTTCTCATCTCATTGTCTGTTACAATAAATCCCTTTTCATCTAGATTTAAATCTTGTGGAACAAAATTGCTATTTGGACTCATCCCAATAAAGACAAAGACCCCGTCTACTTTTAGCTGTGTTTTGTCCTGGGTTTTTCTATTTAACACTAAAATTTCCTCAACATTTTCTTTTCCTCTTATTTCTTCAACCACTGAGTCGTAGATAACCTCTATTTTGGGATTGTTGAGTACTCGTTCTTGATATATTTTGTATCCCCTAAATTGATCTCTCCTGTGGATTAGATATACTTTTTTCGCTAATTTTGAGAGATATAGGGATTCTTCCAGTGCAGTATTACCCCCTCCAATACAGGCCACCACCTGATCCTTGAAAAACATACCATCACAAAGGGCACAATAGGACACACCTCTGCCTGTAAATTCTTCTTCTCCAGGTATGCCCAACTTTCTATGGCTTGCTCCAGTGCAAATAATCACAGTTTTGGATCTAACCTCTTGTTCTGAGAGTATTATTTTGTTGTCTTTATATGCATGTTGTATTTCAAGGACTTCATCTGTAAACTTGTCCACATCAAAGGAGGACAGGTGGTTTTCCATTTTTGCCATGAGCTCATATCCTTTTATCCCCTCTGGAAATCCAGGATAGTTTTCAATAATCTCTGTATTTAACACCTGTCCTCCAGGGGCAAATTTCTCAGCCCATCCAATTTCAAGTCCCGCTCTAAGCAAATACATACAGGCTGTTATCCCTGAGGGTCCTCCGCCAATTACAAAAGCCTCATATTTTTTCATTGTTAAAACGCCTTTTCATCTATCATCTTTTTCAGGTTACTTTTTGCAACCGCGCCTGTAACTTGTGATACAACTTCACCATTTTTAAATAAAATAAGTGTTGGTATGGCTCTAATGCCATATTTACTTGGTGTGGATGGATTTTCATCAACATTCATTTTTACTATTTTGATTTTCCCCTCATATTCTTGGGCCAATTCTTCTACAACCGGTGCAATAGCCCTACAAGGTCCACACCAGGGTGCCCAAAAGTCAACCAATACTGGCAATTCACTTTTTAACACTTCTGCCTCGAAATTGTTGTCATTAACTGGATTTGCCATAAGTTCCTCCTGAAAAAATAGTTAAATTATAAATTTGCTCACCAATATGTTAAATATAGATATTAGCAAGATGTGTTATTTGTCAACTCTTGTTTTAGCATTTAAGTAGTCAAAGGGGATGGGACGACCTCTGGGTATTGCATCAATATCTATTGGATGTACAAAACCCCTTTCAAATAAGATCTTTCCTCCAAAGGCTATCATAATACCATTGTCTGTGCAAAATCTCTGCTCTGGGAAATAGATAGGCAAAGAGTAATTAGTAGCAAGGCCCCTTAGGTAACTTCTGATTATAGAGTTGGCTGCAACTCCCCCTGCAACTAATATTGACTTAATTCCTTTAAAGTTTTTTATTGCCCTATCCAACTTAATTTCCAGGGTTTTTGCAACGCAGTGATTAAAAGAAGAACAGACCTTAGCTATCATTGGGCTCATTTTTTTTATGTGCTCACGATTAATTTTTGTGGGCATTTTATTAAGCCTGATTTCTGGATGTTTGTTTATAAAATTAAGCACCGCGGTTTTTAGTCCACTAAAACTAAAATCCAGATTTTTATTGTCTATATAAGGAATTGGAAACATATTTGGTTCTGGAGTTTCATGCTGGGACAGTATGTCAATATATTTTCCACCTGGATAAGAGAGGTTTAGTAATTTTGCGGTCTTGTCAAAGGCTTCGCCCACTGCATCATCCAATGTCCTTCCTATAAGCTCAAATGTTATAGGATCTTTTATTATATATAGTTGGGTGTGGCCTCCTGATATTAGGAGGCCAATTGCTGGAAACTCAATATGTTTGTCAATAACACATGAGAGGATATGGGCATGGAGGTGATTTACGCCAATTAAAGGAACGTCCAAAGAGATGCATAGCCCTTTCGCAAATCCTAGTCCAACGAGCAGGCTCCCCATGAGTCCAGGCCCCCTTGCAACACATACAACATCAATGTCTTCTGGAGTTAGCGACGATTCATCTAAAAGTTGTGTAAACAAAATTGGGATAGCCTCTAAGTGGTTTCTCGAGGCAATTTCAGGTACAACTCCTCCATAAACAGCGTGTATATTTTCTTGAGAGATAAGCTTTTCACATAATATTTCATTATCTTGTAACAACGCCAGTCCAGTTTCATCACAAGATGTCTCAATCCCTAGGTATATGGTCATATTATAGTTAATCGCTTTTACTTTCTTTGTATATTTCTTGGACCTTCTCCACCTCTTTTTTAGATCCTATAAAAAGTGGTGTCCTCTGATGCAACTCCTGGGGTTCTATCTCCAATATCCGTTTTAGGCCATCAGTAGCCATTCCCCCAGCGTGTTCTGCAACCATTGCCAGAGGAGAAGCCTCGTAGAGCAATCTAAGCTTTCCCTTGGGCTTTTTGGGGTCCCTGTAATCTGCAGGATACATGAAAATGCCACCATATAGCAGTGTCCTATGAAAATCAGCAACCAATGAGCCAATGTACCTTAAACTGTATAGTTTTCCCAAATCACTATTTGGATCCTTAAAAGTAGAAACCACCTTCTGGGTGGCCCCGTCCCAGTAATTCCAATAAGCTTCATTTACTGAGTAGATCTTACCTTGGTCAGGTATTCTGATATCTGGGTGTGAAAGTAGAAATTCTCCAACTGTTGGATCCAGGGTAAAACCGTGAACGCCTCCATCCTTGGTGGTATATACCATCATTGTTGATGGGCCATAGATAAAATATCCAGCTGCCACCTGCTCAACTCCCTTTTGAAGCACATCGCTTAACTCAACTTCTGGACCAACTCTCTCCCTTTTGGCCCTATATATGGAGAAAATTGTTCCAATATTGACATTGGCTTCAATATTTGATGACCCATCCAGGGGATCAAATACCAAAAAATAATCTCCAAGTGGTAGCCCATGGGGTATTTGGATAAGGTCAGCATGTTCTTCTGATGCCATTGCACAGAGAACCCCTGCCCTTTGCATCCTATGGACAATTACTCTATGGGCATACTCATCAAGTCTAGTAACCTGTTCCCCATGGACATTTTTGTCCCCTGTATAACCCAAAATGTCTACCAGGCCAGCTTTATTTACCTCTCTGGATATAATTTTTGCAGATAAGATTAGTTCATTTAAAAGTCTGGTAAAGCGTCCAGTTGCCATTGGAACCTGCTTCTGGTGTAGCAGAAGATGTTCCACAACAGTTACCTGTCTCATCTATGGCCTCCTTAAGGTGTTAATTTTTATAACTTAATTAAATAAAAAATAGGTTTTTCCCCTAAAAATCTCACCAACCAATAAAAATTGGCTTTTCTCGTATGTATTATACCCTTAATTTGTTTTTTTATCAACGAATTCCAATGAATTCCAGAGAGATTAGCTGTATTAATTCCATTTCCAATAATTACATGGTTGTCAGCTACAATTCCAAATTTTTGTAGCAGGTTGCACTTGTGAAAGGCCAAATTCTTTAAATCTACTACAATTGAAATAAGATAGTAATTATCCTCTCCATTCCTCTGGCGGTTAACAATAATAAGTTTGTTTTTAGAAATAAGATAAGATATAGGATTTAAGGTCTCCTTTGAGTATAGATCATTAATATTTTCTTTTGCTATGCATAGTTTTTCACCCCTTTGTTTTCTTAAACTAACCTGACCATTTTTGCTCTCCATTATATATATCCCCAGTATCCAGGGCCTTTGGGATAGGACTATATTTGATTTTTGTTCAAAGTTGTCAATGGACAAAGTTTCAATGATATTTATGAGTTGGTCCAGCTCAGTATCAAAATTATAAAAAGTATCTGCTATTTTTTTCTCACCCCTGGGCAGTTTCCACCTCTTTTGGGAGATTTTTGTGTCCACCTTTAAAAATCGTCCTTCCCATAGATAGGTTACCTTTGACCAGATAGATGAGCACCCTGTAAAAAAGATCATGAAAAAACACACCCAGAATAACTTCTTCAAATCGTATCCTCCTATTCTTATTTTTTTATATTGTAAAAGAAATAAAATTTTATTAATAATTAACAAAAAATCATTTGCAGTACCCTTGAACTTCTATCCTGTTTGACTCATAAAAGGCAACCCAAAAAAGGGGATAAAAATGGAATTTGGAGTAATCTTTTTATTAGTTATTGCGTTCACCTCTATTGATTTTTTTATTTATTTGAATATGAAAGAAAAATTTAGAAATACCTCTACCAGAGTTGAGGATGAATATAACAAGATCAGGACAAAATATGAAGAGCTAAAAGGTGAGGTAGAGGTGTTAAAAAAAGAGCTCCAAGAGAAGGAAGCCTACTATGTAAAATTAAAAAATAAACAAGAGGTCAAAGCAAAGGAAGAGGCAGAATCCAAGCCTGACGAGGTTAAAATTTTACTTTCTGAAAAATTGGTCTCCCTCCATGATATAAAAAAAGCAAAAGAGTTTATAAAAAATAACAATTCTCCTCTTTCCATTGTGGATGTGCTGGTTATGTTGGGCAAGTTGGATGCAAAGGGGGCTGAACTTGTTAAGTCAAAAATAGGGAAAGATGGATAAATGGTTATAGGAATTTCTGCAATAATTATATTTTTGATATCTTTTTGGGTACTAGGTTATATGTACCAACAAAACAGCTCACAAATGTCTGTTAAAGAGAGAAGGTTAAGGGAAAGTATCAATTCCATTAAAATAAAAATGCAGGCACTGGAAAGAGAAAAGAGTATTTATCAAAAGAAGATTGAGACCATTGATCGAGACATTAAAGAACTAGAAGAACAGATAAAAGACCTGGAAGAAAGGGAAATTTTAGTATAAGAACATTAAATTGCCCTGGCCTCTAGTCTGTTTGCCAGTTTTTTTAAATTCACTAAAAGTTTTTTCTTTTTGGCCTTGTCCTTTCTATTAGTTTGATTCCTGGTAATGGTTAATTGGGAGAGCTTTTTTTCAGCTTGTTTGATAGATTCGTTGAGTTCAGCTATCTTTGCTTCATCTGATTCCTTTTCAAGGAGTTCTCTGTAAATATTAATGGCGCCTTTAAAATCGCCCTGTGCCATTAATATGTCCGCCATGGTCTTGGTTTTGAAATCTATCTCCTCTTTTACTTGATTATCTCCCTCTTCTCTGGTCCCTACCTTGTTATCCATGTCCTTTTTTTGGGCCTCTACTACTGTGTGCTCATCTATTGCTATATGTTCTCCTTTGAAAGATTGGTCACTATTTAAATAGTTGTATAGGGACTCACTTATATTAGAGGTAGTTCCATTTTTAAAAATTATACTTAAAAGAGATATTATCAACGCCAACTCATAATTTCCCTTGTTGGCAACAAGGTCTGCCCAATTCTTCCAAAAAGCGGAGTAGGTTGTCAAAAGGGAGTGAATTTTTTCAGTATGAAAATTTGCCTCTTTATTTTGTTTATTTTTTGAGAGGAGTTCAATTAAAAGGAGCCTGGCTTCAACATGGTCGGGGTTTTTTTCCAATCCCATTTTTAAAGTGGATATGCATCTATCTATATCTCCTTTTTCAAAATAGAGCTTTGCCAGTTGAAAAAAGAGTTTAGATGACGGCTCTTGTTCCAGTATCTCTTCAAAAAATTTTATCCTCTCATCTAGAATCATATTTTATTCCCATTATGTAAACTTTGGATTCAATTAGCCCTGATGTAGAGCAATTCACCTTTTTTCCCAAGGTGAAGTTTTTGTCTAATTATTTTTTCCTGAAACTCTGAATTATTTTTTATGAGCTGGATCTTTCTGCTTAGTTCAATGTTTTGTAAGTGGAGTTTTTTTATTTTTTTTCTGTATTCAGCTCTTATGTTTTTTAATTTTAATAAATTGGGAATTCCCATTGGGGAAAAAATAATTCTGTACAATAAAAATAGATTTAAAATTAGTAAAAAGATCGCTCCAACCTTTAATAGTTTCAAGCCAATACCTCAGTTTAGTTTTGTATGTATTTTAATTTGTTTAAATTTAATATACAGTTATTAATTTCCTGGCACAAATTCTTTGTCATGAATTCAATCTTTTCAAAGTCCTTATCTGAGATATCCATTTTATGGATATTTTTCCTGAATTTTTCTAAAAATAAAAATTCTTTTTCAAAATAGCTCGCTCCAATTATATTCCTAAAAATATTCTGAGTTTCAAGGATAAAGTCTATCCAATTTACAAGTTGTAATTTTATCTTTTTGTTATTCATTTTCCTTTACAAATCTCCATGGAGTTAAAAAATCCTTGTGTCTTTTAATGACATCTTGGATTAGGTTTTCTATATTTTCAGCGTCATCAAGTGAAATATATGAATTTATGCCCAAAATAAATTCCCTATTGGGATCAAATGTCTTTGAGTTTCTTCCCATTGCTATTACGTTTATTTGTCTTCTTAAATTACCTGGCCACAGATCTATTTCACTCAGAATTTTCAATGCCTCTTCATTATCAGAAAAAATTATCATATCATATCTATTTAAATTTATTTTTGCCAGGGCTTCCTCAATGTTAGAGGCAGTACTTATTATATAGTCTAAATCCTTTAATATTTTTTTTAGTTTGTCAAATAGTTCCTTTTGATCTAAAAATAAGAACGCGACTTTTGATCCAGGTGGATGCATCTCTGGTTCAATTGACGGCAAATTATAGGTCTTATCAACTCTATGTTCCGTGGGATTTGGTTCAGTATCCCTAACAATTTGGATTTTTTCTCCGCACCCAGGACATCTCACACTGAATTTTGCCACATTAGGGATTTTTTCATCTGGTATTTTAAATTTTTTATTACAGTTACCACAGTGTATATCCATACAAAATTCCTTTTGTTATTTCCCTGATATCCTTTTTTCATAATCTAGATCTAACTCTAGCCCATCTATATCTGTAACTTTCTCCCCTCTCTTAGCCTTTATTTTATCAATCATCTGTCCAAGTCTTGCTTTGTCTGAACCATTTAACATGGCTACTTCTTCTGTTATAATGCCATCTTCAAACAATTTTGCAATGTATTGATCAAAGGTTATCATACCATAGGTAGATCCAGATTCTATTATATTGTAGAATGTCTTTTCTCCTTCTTCTCCATTAACAATTAAGTCGCGCACTCTTATATTGTTTACCATAACTTCAAAAGCTGCTACCCTTCCCCCTTGTTTTTTGGGAAGAAGCCTTTGTGATACCACGTACTTTAGGCTCTCAGACAGACGACCCCTTATAAGTCTTTCTTCTGCAAGTTCAAACATTCCTATTATCCTGTTTACTGTTTGTCCAGCATCAGAAGTGTGCAGGGTCCCAAGAACCAGGTGACCAGTCTCTGAGGCCTCAAGGGCTATTTCTATGGTTTCTCTGTCTCTAATTTCGCCAACAAGGATTATTTTTGGGGCCTGACGAAGAGCAGCCCTTAGACCAGAGGCGAATGTATCAAAATCAATTCCAAGTTCCCTTTGATTTATAGTGGCCATTTTGTGTGGATGGATAAATTCTATTGGATCTTCAAGGGTAATAATGTGTTTTTTTTGGGTGGAATTTATATAGTCTATCAGAGCTGCCAGAGAGGTGGATTTACCTGTTCCTGTTGCACCTGTGACCAGAATAAGCCCAAATTTTTCCTTCGCCATCTCATAGAATATTTCAGGTAATCCCAACTCATGAATAGAAGGTGGCTCCATGGAAAGTTTTCTCATAACTATAGCCAGGGAACCCTTTTGATTGAATACGTTTACCCTAAATCTAGAACGACCCCTGAGCTCATATGATAAGTCGCATGAGCCGCTCTTTATTAGGTCCTGATAAAGTTTTATATTTCTATTGAGAAGGCATTCTACAATACAATCAATCTGCCACGGCTTTAGTTTGCCAGGGTCAGGTTCAACAGGTATGTCTGCTAGTTCTCCATCTACTTCTGCTTGTATTCTCTTTCCCACTGTGAATATTATATCAGATGTTTTAGGGGCAAAATCTAAAATTTGTCCAACCATGTGGTCCAATTGTGACCTCAACATAAATTACATCTCCAGGATTTTTAATTTCCATTTAGGCTTCAGTGAAATCCTTTGGCGGTTCTGCCAAAAATTGCCTAAATTTTTCTTTGTTTACTGCTTTGTTATATGCTTGCTCTGGATCAATAATTCCCTTTTCAAGTAGTTTCATAATTGCGTCATCTAACGATTGCATTCCATGTTTTCTTCCAGTCTCAATCATAGAGTTGATCTGAAATACCTTGTTTTCCCTAATTAAATTTCTAACAGCAGGAGTTGCAATTAAGATTTCCAGGGCAGCAACCCTACCTTTTTTGTCTATTCTCTTAAACAGATTTTGGGCTATTATTCCACGTAGAGAATCTGCTAAGGATGAACGGATCTGTCCCTGCATTTCAAATGGGAATACCTCAATAATTCTGTCAATTGTCTTTGATGCTGAAATAGTATGAAGGGTTCCAAACACCAGGTGACCAGTTTCAGCAGCCTCTAAGGCAAGGGCGATTGTCTCAAAATCCCTCATTTCACCTACTAGAATAATATCTGGATCTTCACGAAGGGCACCCCTTAGGGCTGCTTTAAAACTCCTAGTATCCCTACCCACTTCCCTTTGATTTATAAGACAATTAATGGGTTGGTGTACAAATTCAATTGGATCCTCAATGGTAAGAATGTGATCTTTTCTGTTTCTATTGGCGTAATCAATCATTGCAGCAAGTGTAGTTGATTTACCACTTCCAGTTGGACCAGTGACAAGTACCAGCCCTTTAGGTAACATTGTCAAATTTTTAAGGATAGGGGGAAGTCCCAATTCATCTATGGTCAAGATTTTTTGGGGAATTTCCCTAAAAACTGCTGCAATTCCCCTGCCTTGCAAAAAATAGTTTGCCCTATACCTTGCTAAATTGGGCACTTCATAGGCAAAATCAATATCTCCAGTCTCTTCGAATTCTTTTACCTTTGCCTCTGGGGTTATCTCATACAGCATCTTTTTTAACTCTTCGTGCTCCAGAACCTTATATTTTACTCTCTGGAGGTCTCCATGTAGTCGGATTATTGGTTGAGAGCCTGAAGAGAGGTGTAAATCAGATGCACCAACTTCGTGCATCATTTTGAAAAAAGCATCAATTTGTGCCATTTATTCCCCTCACTGGTTTTTAGCTTACTTCTTTTAAGAATTTATATGTGTAATTTACACCAGAGAACAGAGTTAATGCAAGTGCAATATAGAGAAAAATATTTCCCCAATATGATGGATTAAATCCTTTTATGGGATAATGAAAAATAAGGGGACTCAGTGCAATTATTTGAAACAGCGTCTTTAATTTCCCGTATTTGTCTGCTGCAATTACTATTCCCTTTTCTGAAGCAATTGCCCGAAGGCCTGTAACAGTCATTTCCCTGCCAATTATCAAAATAGAAATCCAGGCAGGTATCCATTTTAGGTATGTGAGCATAATTAAGGCGGACATAATGAGTAATTTGTCTGCAAGAGGGTCTAGAAATTTTCCCACGTTGCTAATTAAATTGTATCTCCTGGCCAAAAAACCATCTAAGAAATCAGTTATAGAAGCCAGCACAAACACCACAGTGGCCAATAAACAGGTAAGTCTGCTAGGGAAATAAAGCAAAAGAATTATAAAAGGAATAGCTAAAATCCTGAGTAATGTCATTTGATTTGCCTTGTTAATCATTAATTCCTCCATGAAATATAAATTTCTACTACTCTTCCCTGGATAACGCCATGGGATAGTTTTTCTTCTTTAGATTGCTATATAACTCTAAGACTTTTTTTACATATCTTTGTGTCTCTAGGTAAGGAGGAATCCCGTGATATTTTTTTACTGTGCCTGGTCCAGCATTATATGCAGCTACCACAAGTTCTATTTTGTGGAACATATCCATGAGTTTTCTCAAATACCTTATTCCACCTTCGATATTTTCTTCTGGATCAAAAGGAGAAAACACGTCCAGTTCCCTTTGAGTGATGGGAACAATCTGCATTAGGCCCTTGGCTCCCTTTTTAGATATTGCATTGGGATTAAAGTTGGATTCAACTGCAAGGATAGAATAGGCAAGGTTGTAGTCTACATTGTAAATTCTACAGTACCTTTTCAAGATCTTTTTTATTTGTTCTTTATCAATTAGGCTGTATTCTGAAATAAAGGGTTTGTATTTTGGATTAGTTGGGATATCTGTAAAGTGTAATACACCATTTTTGTCTTTATAAAAGTATATGGTTCCTGCATCTAAAAAAGTGGGTAAAAAAAATAAGAAAATAATGAGACAATAAAAAAGTCTTATCATTAATTTATCCCTTTAGTGCCTCCCTTTACCCATCCATATTTACCTACTAACTCCACAAATTGAGCAGGTCCCAGGTCCTTTTTTAGGTATTTCCCATCCTTTTTTAAGATCTTGATAAGGCGCTGTTTCCTCTGTACATCCCCAGTTGGGATAACCAGGATTCCAGGATCCTTTAGTTGTTCAAATAAAGGATATGGGATTTCAGGACCACCAGCAGTAACAATTATTCTGTCATATGGAGCAAATTCCTTCCAGCCTAAAGTTCCGTCGTCTAACTTCAGCTTCACATTAAAATATCTAAGTTTGGTGAGTAGGTTTAATGCCTTAATGTACAAGGGTTTTATACGTTCAACAGTGTAGACTTCTGCCCCCATCTCAGCAAGCACAGCTGCCTGATAGCCAGATCCTGTTCCAATTTCCAATACCTTCATGTTAGGCGATAATTCAAGTGCTTCAGTCATTTTTGCAACAATATACGGTTGTGATATTGTTTGACCATATCCTATTGGAAGTGATCCCCCTAAATATGCCCTGGCAGCTAGTGCCTCATCCACAAACTGATGTCTCTTTACTTTTAACATGGCTGAGATAACAGCAGGATCTTTGATTCCTCTGCCAATTACCTGCTCCTGTACCATTTTTTTTCTTCTCAGTCTAAAATCTAGGTGCATCTATCTAACCTGATCAGGACCTTATATCTTTTTTAATGGCTGTATTTTTCTCTTTGTTTTTTTAAGGCCTCTTCTTGTTCTTCAAAAGAAGAAAAACCAGCCTGGTGCAAGGCGTCTAAAACTGTCTGATCCCAGTTCCAATTAGAGTAGATTACAGGTTTATGTAATTTGTCCCTAAAGGATTCCAGTTCATTTCTATAGAATTGTTCCTTGGGGGTCTGTAAATTGTTATTTAGTTGCCTGCTGAGCCTGTTTATTTCCCCCTCATACCACTGGAGTATATCTGCTGCTGTGGTATTTTGTTTTATGATATGACCGTATCCTTCTTGTTTTAGAATATTACAAAGTCTCTCAAAGTGTTGTTGCTTTAGCCACTTGCCTAGATTCTTTAAAGGTATATTTTCCTGCTCAAGCTCAAACACGTCATATTTGGTCTGTGCATAGGTATCAGGAACAACAGAGGCTGATACTATCCCTGCAATACATACAAGTCCTCTAATTATTTTACTATTAGATACACCCTGGCCACAGAACCCCACTTTTTTCCCATATTTTTGGCCTGTTAAAATAGTGGTTAAAATTGCCCATACCACTGCTGGATCTTCTTCATCATATACCTTTCTAAGCCTGGGATTATCCCTATCTGTTCCCAATACAAGCTGGGTCATGTCGTTTGAACCAATGGAAAAACCGTCAAATTCCTTTATAAATTCCTTTGCGAGTATGGCATTACTTGGAATTTCTGACATCTGAATGATCTTTAAGCCATCTTCACCGCTCTTTAAGTTGTGGACGTGCTCAAGATACCTTTTCATGGACCTGGCCTCTTCTAAAGTCCTTACAAAGGGCAGCATTAAACAAAGATTTTTACCTCCATATGCCCCCCTGGCCAGTTTAAATGCTTCTATTTCCCAGTCATGTAGGTTTCTTGATACACCCCTATACCCCAACATGGGATTGTCTTCTATTTGTTCAAATAAAAGTCCGCCCACAAGGTTTCTGTACTCATTGGTTTTAAAGTCTGTGGTCCTGTAAATGATCTCCCTACCATAAAATGCCATGGCAAAAAGGGCCAGGCCCTGTGCCAGAGATTGTACATATAGTTCCTTGCCTGTCCTATAGCCTTTGCTTTTAATATGCTCTGATATCTTTTTAGGTAGATTTCTGACCTCATCCATTCTTTGTCCAAGTCCCACTTTTTGGGCAACATCTTCTCTGAGTCTTTTAATCCTTTCGATTACATGTCTTACTTCTGGGTCATCTTTTATCCTCTCATATTGGGAATTTATGTGCTCTTCTATTTCTTGTTTCTTTTGTCTATCTTCAGGGGAGTCCCCGAGGGTTAATAATTTGTCATAGTATCCCATGACATAGGCAATGTGTTCTTTTATGTCAGTTGATGTCTTTATCTCATTTAAATAATGGGTTGCATTCTCCAGATATGCATCCAATGCTCTGTCGCATTCCCTGATCTTTCTTTGAACAGCCAGCTCTTCCTCTCTTCCTGCTGTTACCCTACCACTAAGATCCTCGATTATATCAGTTAAGCCAGATATTATTCCAACATATTTTCTTAAATTTAGGTCAAAGGTGAGTATCCCAAGGTCCAGTTGTTCCTTTATTATCTTTGTGAGTTCGTTATCCAATTCCTTTAGTTTTTCTTCCACATAGACATTTAAAGTTCCATTGTCATATGCCTCAAGTGCCATTGGGTGGACCCCAATATTTCCAAGCATAAACTCAGCGCGCAAAAGTCCCACCTCAAAGTCTGGTGAATATCTTAGTCTGGATAGAAACATTGCCTGACCAACATCTGCCAGTATTAATCCTATTTTGGTCTTTGTGGGGGGAAGTTTGGATACATCCACTTCACCACCAACTTCTATTAAAGGAAGGGCGCCCCTATACACCTTTCCCCTGGAGCCATCCACTGTTACTTCTTGACCATCCAATGCCCTCAAAGACTCCACTTTGTTTATTCCAATAACTGAAGGGATTCCAAGTTCCCTTGATGTAATTGCCGCATGGGAAGTATCTCCACCTGCACTTGCAAGCACGGCAGACGCAATCCTCATTCCAGGTACCATATCAGGATCTGTCCTCTCAGCTGCGAGAATATCACCTTTGTTGATCTTATTTAACTCAAGGGCAGAGCGAAGGAACCTCACCTTACCACTTCCAGCTCCCCTAGATGCG
Organism: Desulfothermus okinawensis JCM 13304; assembly: GCF_054654515.1. Lineage (NCBI taxonomy): Bacteria > Pseudomonadati > Thermodesulfobacteriota > Desulfovibrionia > Desulfovibrionales > Desulfothermaceae > Desulfothermus > Desulfothermus okinawensis. The sequence continues at coordinate 187,595 of NZ_BAAIEW010000001.1, forward strand.
CCATTTCCAGTTAAGAGTACCTCTGCATGTTCCAGGGCCTTGGGGTCAACCTCCAACCTTTTCATGTAGATTGTATAAGGATGCTTCTCAAATTCTATATTCCACCTTGTTTCAGGCCTTGCCTGGACAAACCAGAGTCTGTCCCATTCATCAATGCAGAACTCTGTATCCATTATGATTCCACCATAGGCCTTGCTAATGTTTCTAACACCCCTGGCTACCTCTTCTGCTTGTGCAAGGGATAGGGACCACTTGTATATTTCATCATCAGATACACTTACAACTACAGTTCCACTGCCATCTTCCTTGTATACAATTTTTTTGTCCTTCTTCCCCATCTGCCTGATAACCACTTCCTGCCCATCATCCCTTTGAAATACGTAGTATTTATCCGGGGTTACCATGCCTGAGACCACTGCCTCCCCAAGACCGTAGCTGGCATCGATTGATACTAAATCATTTCTGTCTGTACCTCTACAACCAGTAGCCGTATCTGCAGAAAATGCTGTACCAGATATAACTGGATTTATCATTCTCATTATGCAAACAGAGAGGGAAGTATTTTCAATAGCCCATTCTTTTTTGGCATTTTCTGCAATGGTATCGTCACCAGTCTTTTCAGCTAGATCCACAGCATCTAAAATTGCTTCTCTCCTATAGGTCATGGAGCGCAAGTTGTATGCAGATGCACAGTCCCATTGATATGCACGCACAACTTCTTCTTCTGAAGTTATGTTGAGGTAAGTGTCTTGAAGTCCTGCAAAGGCCTTTTTAGCGCTGTCTTCGCCTGCAGCAGAGGATCTAACTGCCACCCTTACATTTTCTTCTCCAACCTCTTTGCAGATGTCCCTATAGGCCTTGCGCACTGCCTCTTTTACCTCTTCTGGTAGATCAACTGACAAAATGGCAACCTGAACAAGAACTGAGCGTTTTCTTAGTTGATCTATTCCTTCAGGGGAGGTTGCAAAACCTTCAACCACATTATTTATAAATTTTCTGAGTTTGATTAACCTTTGTCCTTCCCTTTCTTGAAGCTTTTTTACCTTTTCTGCTGTTGATCTTACAAATTTTCTCAAAAATTCTGGATCACTGTTCACCTCAACACTGTTCCAATCTACCTGTTCATACTCTCGCTCAACAACCTCCCTGATCAAGGTTGCATTGACATTGGTTTCGTCCAGTAGTTTATGAAATGCCTTGGCTGAAATCGCCCTGAATTGGGGAGCCCTAATTCCGTCAATCTGGCTAATAATAGCGGTATTATAGTTTTTACCACCAACTAGATATTCACCTTGTTTTCCAAGCAAAACGATCTCGCTGCCACTTAGTACAAGCTTTTTTTCTAGCTCTTCTGTTGACACTACTACTTTTGTCTTTACCTGTTCTTTTAACTTTATATCCACACTGGGCATTCCCTTGTTTTCCTTTTGTTTTGCCATCATTTCCTCCTTAAATTACGTTATCCATTTCACATTTAATGTTTAACGCTAGATATGTGAGGCCACCAAATCCCCCATTTTTGAACACGATACAAGCTTAAGTCCCTCTGAATAAATGTCCTGTGTCCTGTACCCCTCGGAAAGGACTTGATTTACAGAACTTTCTATAGCTATGGCCTCTTGTTCCAGTGAAAAGGAATATCTGAACATCATTGCAAGTGAGAGAATGGTAGCAAGGGGATTGGCCTTATCCAGACCAGCAATATCAGGGGCTGATCCGTGTATAGGTTCATAGAGACCAGGCCCATTTGTCTTTTTAATGGATGCCGAAGGAAGCATTCCAATTGATCCTGTGATTATTGATGCTTCATCAGACAAAATGTCTCCAAAAAGATTTGATGTAACAATAACATCAAATTGTGAAGGATTTAACACAAGTTGCATGGCAGCATTATCCACATACATGTGCTGGAGATCAATATCTGGATATTCTCTTGCTACATCTTCTACAACTTCCCTCCAGAGTCTGGATACATCAAGCACATTGGCTTTGTCTACAGAACATACTTTTTTGTTCCTAACCCTTGCAATTTCAAAGGCTACCTTTGCAATCCGCCTGATCTCAGTCTCAGAGTATACCATTGTGTTATATCCAAATCTCTCCCCATCTCTTGTCTCAATTCCTTTGGGTTCTCCAAAATAGATTCCTCCAGTAAGTTCCCTTACAACTATTAGGTCAATACCTCTTTCAACTATCTCTGTTTTAAGACATGAGGCATTTTTTAATTCTTTGTAGACCTTGGCTGGCCTAAGATTTGCGAAAAGACCCATTGCCTTTCTTATCCCCAGCAAGCCTTTTTCAGGTCTAATACTGTGGTCCACATGATCCCACTTAGGGCCTCCAACTGCACCAAGTAATACTGCGTCTGATTTTAGACATACATCTATTGTTTTTTGAGGAAGTGGCTCTCCAAATTTATCAATAGCACACCCGCCAATTAGTGCATGTTTTGTTGTGATTTCATGGTTAAATTTTTGGGCTATTTTTTTTAATACCTTTTCTCCTTGCTCCACAATCTCTGGCCCAATGCCATCTCCTGGTAGGACGCAGATACTGATTTTCACCTTTAATTCCCCTTTATCTTGTTTTTTACATATTCAATAAGTCCGCCAACTTTTAGTAAATTTAACATAAAATCAGGCAACTTAGGAGTGTTTATTATTTGATTTTTGGTCAAATTCTGTAATTTCCCTTTGACTAGATTTACCAAAAGTTCATCGCCATCATCAATATTTTCCCACATATTTCCAATCTCAACCAAAGGAAGTCCCATGTTAAATGCATTTCGATAAAATATCCTGGCAAAACTGTGGGCAATAACAATGGGTATACCTGCGCCCAAGATAGCCAGGGGTGCATGCTCCCTTGATGAACCACACCCAAAATTAGGACCAGCTACTATAATGTCTCCTGGTGAGACCCTTTTTGTCCAATTGGGATCCAGCCCTGCCATACAGTGGTTGCCAAGCTCTTTTACATCAGTTGTCACTAAATAACGTGCAGGGATAATGGCATCAGTATCTATGTGGGCGCCTAACTTATGTACTTTGCCTCTAAACTCCATGACATACCTCTTTATTTTAAGTTCAACGTTCAAGGTTCAATGTTCAAAGTTTTAGGTACTCTTCACCCTTCTTTGCTGTGATCTATGTCTGTGGTCTGTGATCTGTAACTTCCACATACACTCACCTTTCACATACATCCTTCACCCTTCTCCCTACTCATAACCACTTCAGGATGGACAATCTCACCACAAATGGCACTTGCTGCTGCAACGTAAGGGTTGGACAGATAGACAAAACTGTCCAGGCTTCCCATCCTGCCCCTAAAGTTTCTGTTGGTGGTAGCCACAGCAACCTCACCTGAGGCCAGAATTCCCATATGACCACCAAGACATGGGCCACAGGTAGGTGGTCCTACAATGGCCTCTGCATCAAGAAAAATTTCTATAAGCCCTTCCTTTAGTGCCTGCTTATAAATCCCTGGCGTTGCCGGCAAAATGATCAGCCTTACCCCCTTTTTTACCTTTTTCCCCTTTAAAATTTCCGCTGCTTGTCTCAAGTCAGTTATCCTTCCATTTGTGCAGGAACCAATAACCACTTGATCAACTTGAACACCTTTTACCTCTTCAACTGGTTTGACATTTTCTGGTAGGTGGGGACAGGCTACTTGGGGAGATAACCTGTCCACTTCTATGGTTATTCTATCTTCATATTCTGCATCTTCATCTGGGAACAGAAGTTTATCTACTTTTTTGCCTCTACTTTCCTCGTATTTTTGGGTTATTTCATCAATGGGGAATAAGCCAACTTTTCCCCCAGCTTCTATGGCCATATTGGCTATGGTCATCCGCATTTCTACATTGAGCTGGCTTACGGCTTCACCTCCAAATTCTAGGGCTTTATAAAGTGCACCATCTACTCCAATTTTACCTATTAAATTCAAAACTATATCTTTTCCCTGAATGAATCTTGGCAACTTGCCCTTTAATTCAACAAAAATAGTTGGAGGGACCTTAAACCATGTCTCACCAAGGGCCATGGCAGCAGCTACATCAGTACTGCCAAGTCCAGTGGCAAAGGCTCCAAGACCTCCATATGTACAGGTGTGGCTGTCTGCACCAACAACTACGTCCATTGGCTCAACAAGACCAAGTTCAGGTAAGAGTGCGTGTTCAACCCCAACATCTCCCCCTTCAAAATAATTTACAACACCCATTTTTTTTGCAAATTCTCTAACTAGTTTTACCTGCTCTGCAGATGCTATGTCCTTGTTGGGGGTGAAGTGGTCGCAGACAAGGAGTACCTTTTCCCTATCAAATACAGCTTCAGCCCCCATTTTTTCAAAGGATTTTATTGCAAGAGGCGCAGTGATATCGTTTGCAAGCACCTTTGATATCTTGCACTGGATTATCTGGCCAACCTTAAAGTCTTTTTCTTCTGTATGTGGTTCCAAAATCTTTTGAACTAAACCCTTGCCCATACCTTTTCCTCCTGTTTCCGGGCGAGACGATTTAATGCGTTAATATATGCCTTTGCACTTGCCACAATAATATCTGGATCAGAGCCCCTCCCAATGGCTGTCTTGTTTCCCTCTTCCAATTTTACTGTTACTTCACCCTGGGCGTCTGTTCCCCCTGTGATTGCATTTATGGAAAATTTCAGCAATTTGGGGTGTCTTCCAATTAACTTGCTAATGGCATTAAATACTGCATCAACAGGCCCAACTCCAAATTCTGAAATTTGCTCATCAGTGCCATCTACTTCCATCTTTAGGGTAGCTGTTGGTATAGCCATGTTCCCTGATATGGAGCATAGATATTTTAGTTTGTATTTATCTGGAATCCTGAAGACCTCCTCCAATACAAGGGCTTCCAAGTCCTCTAAAAAGATCTGTTTTTTCTTGTCTGCTAAATTTTTAACTGCTTTGAATACCTGATCCAGTTGCTCTGGAGTCAGTCTGTAACCAAGGTTTTCCAACTGCTGTTTACAGGCATGGCGTCCTGAATGTTTACCCAGAACTAACTCTGATGGTGGTCTGCCTATGGACTCTGGAGTCATTATCTCATAGGTCAATCTATTTTGGAGTATGCCATGCTGGTGAATTCCTGCCTCGTGGGCAAAGGCATTTCCTCCAATTACGGCCTTATATGCTGGTATTGGCATACCAATTATCATGGAGAGTAGTCTGCAGGCTGGATAGAGGAGTTCCTTTTTTATATTGGTCTCAAAACCATAGTAGGAATTTCTAACATGAATGGCCATTACCACTTCTTCTAAGGCAGCATTTCCTGCCCTCTCCCCAATGCCGCATAAAGTCACTTCCACTTGCCTTGCCCCAGCCTTTACAGCAGCCAGGGTATTAGCAGTTGCCAGACCTAAATCATTGTGACAATGTACACTCAAAATGGCCTTATCAATATTTTGTACGTTTTTCTTAAGATATCTAATTAAGTCTCCAAATTCCTCTGGTTGGGCGTATCCCACTGTATCTGGAATATTTATTGTAGTGGCTCCAGCATCAATGGCTGTTTCAACCACTTTTACTAGAAAATCCCAATCTGAGCGAGAGGCATCTTCTGCGGAAAATTCAACATTATGGGTATATCCCCTTGCCCTGGACACCGCCTTTTTTACAGTTGTAATCACTTCTTCTCTACTCATCCCCAGTTTGTGTTGCATATGTATATCTGATGTGGCTAAAAATGTGTGAATTCTGGGATAACGAGCACCTTTTATGGCCTCCCACCCCCTATCAATATCTGCATCTGACGCCCTGCAAAGGGCTGCTACCTGGGCATTTTCAACAACCTTACAAATTTCTCTTACTGCTTCAAAATCTCCCTGGCTAGCTGCTGGAAATCCAGCTTCAATTACGTCAACTCCAAGAGTATCAAGTTGTCTTGCCAATCTCTTTTTTTCCTCTGTATTCATGGTTGCCCCTGGAGACTGCTCACCATCCCTGAGTGTTGTGTCAAAAATATATATTTTTTCAGCCATGTATTTTACCCCCTTTAATTGGATAAGCAGATAATCTTCTGATTTAAATTAAGAAAAGAGTTTTTAACTAGATCCATTGCTATTTTGATGGTTCTAAATCAACTTTTTACAGCTTCAGGCCTTTATCAACAAAAAACAATATTGGACTTTTTCTATCTTACATTAGGACTTGCGCTTTGCAAGTCCTCTAAGCAGTGGACGACCTTTGCTTAGTGGAAGATATAAATATGTATAAATTGGTCCATATAGAGTATAGAATAGGAAAAATAAAAAGGTAATTAAGTAAGGCTCTGACCCAACTAAAACAAACAGTAGTACAACTAGGACCGATGAGGTAAATGGCCTTGCCTTGAATAGACTCATGTCCTTAAACGAGTAGTACTTTACATTGCTGACCATTAGTAGTGCAAGGGAAAATGTGGAGGCCAGTGAGAATCCAGCTATGACCTTTTCTGAGAAAAGGTCATCAAAGGCTGCCCATTTTGAAAACAATATAAATGTTGCCAAAAAGCATGCAGCAGCAGGAATAGGGAGTCCCATAAAAAATTTTGGATCATATACATCCTTTCTCATGGCCATTAGGTTAAACCTTGCTAACCTAAGCGCCCCACATGCCAGAAAAAGAAAGGACATAGCAACTCCCAGTCTTCCAAAATAGTGCAATTTCCAGAGGTAGATGGTTATAGCTGGAGTTGCTCCAAAAGCAATTAGATCTGCCAGTGAATCCATCTGAATTCCAAAATCAGAACTTGCCTTTGTGAGTCTCGCCACTTTACCATCAAGGCCATCAAATACACAACTAATAAGTATGGCCACTGCAGCGTGATAGAATTTGTCTGAAATAGCCCATAGAATACCAAGAAAACCTGTAAACATACTGGCTGTGGTAAGTAGATTTGGAATGACGTAATAGCCTATTGGTATGCGTTTATTCTTTGTCATGATTAATTTCCTTCTTTTTTTGCTAAAATAGTTTGTCCAGCAATGACTTTTTCTCCCCTGGATACTATAATTTCATATCCTGGAGCAAGGTAAAGGTCAACCCGAGAACCAAATTTTATCATCCCAATCCTCTGTCCAATTGTAACTCTTTCTCCTTCTTTTATCCAGCATACGATGCGTCTTGCAATAAGACCTGCAATTTGCACAACGGTAAATTCCTGGTTGCCTGATGAAATTACAATTAAGTTTCTTTCATTTTTTTCAGATGATTTATCCAATGATGCATTGAAAAATCTGCCTGGAATGTATTTTATTTTTTTTACCTCTCCTGATACTGGGGATCTATTTACATGTACATTAAATACATTCATAAAAATAGAGATCCTGGTTTTTTCTAATCCATTTATTGGATCAGGAACCTTTTTTATATCTACAACTTTTCCATCAGCCGGGCTGATCACTATATTTTTACCATCTGGTGGATATCTCTCAGGATCACGGAAAAAATTCATAACAAAAAAAGTCAATATTAAAAATAATAGAGCCAGAATTCGAAAATTTATCAGTGCAAAGATTAAACTGCAAAAAACAAAAAAGAATATAAAAGGGATACCTTCTTTTACAATACCAAAAGAAAGACCAGTTAAAATATTTTTCATAACAATATCCTATTTGTTTCCAAAACCAGGTACATATAATTTTTTCTCAATCCATTTCAAAAACCACCCAGCAATGGTGACCATAATTAGATAGTAAAGACCCACAGCCAAAAATACTTCTGTAAATCTAAACGTCTTGGTAGCTATAATTTTTCCCTGGCCAGTTAATTCAATACATGTAATTATATAGGCAAGGGAAGAATATTTTATCAAATAAATAATTTCATTTCCACATCCTGGAAGTGCACGCCTCATGGCCTGGGGGAGAATAATGTTCATGAGACTGGATATTGACGAAAATCCAAGTGCTTGAGCAGCCATTATTTGACCTCTTTTTATGGATAGAAGGGCCCCCCGTATGTATTCAGAGTGATAGGCCCCACTACACAGTGTAAATCCCATTACCGCTGCCATATAAGGTGAGAGATATATACCTAAATTTGGTAGTCCAAAGTATAAAATAAATAGCTGTACCACCAAGGGTGTGCCTCTAAAGATGGTGGCATAAGATGATGCTATTTTAGCAAAAACACCTTTTCCATAAGCCCTCAATGTGCCAACAATAATTCCAATTAGTAGTCCACAAATAGCTGAGGGAAATATTAAAGATAGAGATACCAAAAGCCCTTTATTTAAAGCCGGTATTACCTCATTTACATAAAATGACGTGTCAAACAACTTAACAAACTCTCCTCATTTTAGGCAAGTTTTGAGCAAAAATCTAAGGTACGAGTCTTTTTATTTAGAAGATTTTCAGGTGTATCATGTTCTATAATTCTGCCTTGCTCCATAAATAGTATCTCCTTTGCAAGGCTCTTTACAAAGCTCATTTGATGGGTAGCCATTAGCATTGTCATTCCTGATTTACTTAAATTCTTAATCACTGCCAATACTTCCATAATTAATTCTGGATCAAGGGCTGATGTGGGTTCATCTAAGAGTAACACAACTGGATCCATTGCAAGGGCCCTAGCAATGGAGACCCTTTGTTTCTGACCTCCAGATAATTCTGCAGGGTAAAAATGGAGTTTGTCCCCAAGTCCTACCCTTTCCAACTCAAGTTGTGCCCTTTCATAAGCCTGGTGTTTAGGCAACTTTTTGACCTTTCTAAGGGCAATTGCCACGTTGTCTATTGCAGTTAAGTGATCAAAGAGGTTAAAGTCTTGAAAAATCATTCCAATTTGTTGTCTTAAATTGAGTATCTCTTTCTTTTTTTTAAATGAAACCTCTTTTCCATTTAAAATTATTTTTCCCTTATCAGGGATGTGTAGTAGATTGATACATTGGAGCAGAGTGGATTTACCACCACCTGATGGGCCGATTAGGACCTTTAAGTCCCCTTTTCCCAGGGAGAGAGAGACATCTTTTATTATTTCTTTGCCACCCAGGCTCTTGCTCAAATTCTCTATTTTTAACAAGGTACTATTATTTACTTTATCCATTATTATACAGTATATCCTGGGATTTTTAGTTTGTTTTCAAGTTGTTTTAAAAGGCAGACTCCAGCCCATGTGAGGATAAAATATATTACCCCTGCACAAATATACATTGCCAGTTGCTCATAGGTTCTAGAGGCCACAAAATGTGTCCTGGACATTATCTCTGAAGTCCCTAAGACAAATGCAATTGCTGAATCCTTTAATACAATAGAATATTCATTGGACCATCCAGGTAAAGAGATCCTGATTACCTGGGGGAGAATTATGTAAACTATACCCTGAAACTGTGTCATTCCCAGGGCCTTTGCTGCTTTTAGTTGTCCATCTGGAATGGACTGTATGCTTCCCCTGAAGATCTGGGACTGATAGGCTCCACCTCTAAATCCAAGGACAAGGACTGCTGACCAAAATGCCGAGATATTGAGATTTATTAGTGTGAATAGACCAAAATAAAATAAGAACAATAGTACTAAAACAGGAACTCCCCTAAAAAACCATACATAAGTATCTGCTAAAAATTTTAAAGGTTTATTCCCGTATACCTGGGCAAGGCTAAGAGGAAGTCCAATAAAGAAGCCAATGGTCATGGCCCCAACCACAATACCCACTGTAACAGCAGCTCCCCCAAGCACATATGGAAGACTTGATATGATTACCTCTATAGAGTGCAGCATTTTTCTTTTGTGCAAAGCAGGGGGCATCCCATTATTGTGCCCCCTGATCTTTATTTCTTATTGGCCTGGTTTGTATTTTTTAATTAGTTCTTGCCAATATGGATCTTTCATCAACATTTTAAGGCCAGTATTTAAAGTTTTTAAAAGTTCTTTGTCCTGTTTTCTAACTGCATATCCAAATCTTTCAGGGGGCATTCCAAATGTACCAAGTACTTTTACAGGTTTTTTTCTAGCTGCATCATAGGCAGGTGCATCGTCCATGGCAGCGGCATCGATCCTTCCATTTACCAGGTCTACTACTGCCAGGGGAGCAGAATCATAATATCTCAAAGTAAAATTCCAGCCATTTTTTTCTTTGTTTTTCTCCAGCCATTCTGCTTCAGAAGTTCCCCTTTGAACGCCTAAGATTTTTTCCCCTTTTAAAATATCATCAACTGTTAACTTGGAGTCCTTTTTCACAACCAATACCTGTTTGATTTCCCAGTATGGAATTGTAAAGTTAACTACTTTCTGCCTTTCAGGGGTGATACTCATACCTGCTGCAATCATATCTATTTTTTTTGCAATCAAATTGGGGATAATTCCATCCCAGTCCATGGGTTTGTGGACCACCTTAAATCCCATTTTTTTTGCAATCCAGTTTATTGCTTCTACATCAAAGCCAGTGGGATGTCCATTTTTATCCACATAGGAAAATGGCGGGAAATTGGCATCAATTCCATTGATATAAGTTTTTTTTCCTGCAAAGCTATAACCTGAGAAAAGGAAAAGCATGCCTACAGCAAAAGTCAAAATTTTTTTCATGACCGAGCCCCTCCGTTTTTTTTATTGGGTTTTTAAAATGTGTGAGAGCGCTTTATCTAACAAATAATTAAACTCTCATCAAGAAAAACATATCCCACCTGCTTGGGATGGCGAATCCTTTGGTATCTTATGAGTTTATTTAACAGGGTGGGCTATATTTATTTATTTTTTGAAAGCTTAGCCCATTTATCCCTGAGTGGGACAATTAAATTAAAAACCAGGTTATCCTTGGTTGAGTCTAAATCTACACAAAAATATCCCTTTCTCTCAAATTGAAATCTATCACCGGGGTTTACATTTTTTAGATCTGGCTCTAATTTGCAATCTTTTAATACCTTAAGGGAGTCTGGATTTATATATTCTTTAAAATCAATTCCCTTTTTCTCATTTTCGGTTGGATCTGGTTTTACAAATAGGCGATCAAACATCCTTATCTCAGCAGAAATTGCGTGTTTTGCTGATACCCAATGTAGAGTGGCCTTTACCTTTCTACCATCTTTTGCATCTCCTCCCCTGGTGTCTGGGTCATATGTACAGTGAATTTCAACTATATTTCCAGACTCATCTTTTTTTACATGAACACACTTGATAAAATAGGCGTATCTCAGTCTAACTTCCCTTCCAGGGGCAAGTCTATAAAATTTTTTAGGGGGATCTTCCATAAAGTCTTCTCGCTCAATAAATAGCTCTCGAGAAAATGGGACCTTTCTTGTGCCCTGGGATAGATCTTCTGGGTTGTTTATTGCATCTAGGTATTCTTCCCTATCCTCGGGATAATTTACTATTACAACCTTAATTGGGTCCAATACGCCCATCCGTCTTGGTGCTATTTTATTTAGATCTTCCCTTACTGCATATTCCAACAGACCCATGTCCACCATTGACTCACTTTTGCCAACTCCAATTAATTCACAAAATCTCCTGATGGATCTTGGTGTATACCCACGTCTCCTAAGACCTGCAATTGTTGGCATCCTGGGATCATCCCATCCACTGACAAATCCGTCTTCAACCAATTGGATAAGCTTTCTTTTGCTAAGGACTGTATAGGATAGATTCAGCCTTGCAAACTCTATTTGTTTTGGTTTTGGCTCGTTGTCTATTAACTCATTCACAAACCAATCATATAAGGGTCTGTGGTCTTCAAATTCCTGGGAACAAAGGGAATGGGTAATTTCTTCTATTGCGTCACTAAGACAATGGGCAAAGTCATAAGTTGGATATATGCACCATTTGTCCCTGGTTCTGTGGTGAAGAGGATTTTTTATGATTCTGTATATAACAGGGTCACGCATATTGATATTTGGGGATTTCATGTCAATTTTGGCCCTGAGGACCCTTGACCCTTCTTCAAATTCACCCTTTTTCATTCTATAAAAAAGGTCCAGATTTTCCTCTATGGATCTATTCCTGTATGGGCTATCTATTCCAGGTTCTGTTAATGTGCCCCTATATTTTTTGATTTCTTCTGCACTTAAGTCGCATACATATGCCTTTCCCTTTTTGATTAACTCCACTGCAAATTCAAATAATTTTTCAAAATAGTCAGATGCAAAATAGAGGTGATCTCCCCAGTCAAACCCAAGCCACCTAACATCTTCTTTTATGGCCTCAACATATATGTCATCTTCCTTTGCTGGATTTGTATCGTCAAATCTTAAGTGGCATATTCCTCCAAATTCTTGGGCAAGTCCAAAATTGAGACATATGGATTTTGCATGCCCAATGTGGAGGTATCCATTTGGTTCTGGAGGAAACCTTGTGACCACCTTTTCAATCTTTCCTTCCTTTAAATCCTGAATTATTATATTCTTAATGAAGTTTTTTGGAGTTTCGATTTCTTTTTTCATTTTGTGTCTCCTATTCTACTTGTGTGGGTATAAAAATATTTATAACAATTTTATTGTCATCTAGTTCTACAATTTCCATGTTACCATTTAACTCTTCTAAAAACTCAAATACGTCAACTGAATTTAATTCTTCTTTAATTTCATGGAAGTTTTTTAGGATTAGGTCTTGTTTGTAAACCTCAACTGACATACAAATAATTTTATTTCCAGATTCTTGCCTTGGGGTTTGGCCATTGCCTTTTAGAGAGATTTTTATTTCGCTTTTAAGTTTAAGAATGTTTTCTAATGCCTTTAATAAGGACAAACACAATAGATAAACTTGATAGGGATCTGCATATATCTCATCCCCTTGTTTGTTTATGTCTTCTATTACACTTAGCTCTCTTAATAGGTCTGATTTTTCAGAGCGCAATGTCTCCTTTAAAATTATGTGAAAGGGAAATCTTTGTTTTTCTAACCTCTCCCAATTGCGGCTAAAAACTGTCAGTTGTTCAACTAACATCCTGGCGGTGTCAGATGCCTTTAATATGAGATCTGCGTAACGACTTAGCTCTTCACTGTTTTTTGTTTTAAATTTTAAAAGCTCTGTATATCCAATTATTGCTCCAAGTAGATTATTAAAATCATGTGCAATTCCAGCTGCAAAGATCCTTAAGCTCTTTATCTTTCTGGATTGGTCCACTTCTTTTTTTAGTCTAAATTTTTGCAATGCAAGGTGAAGCGTATTTAAAACAGCATCCTTATGAAAAGGATATACAACATATCCATATTTTTTTAATGCTTTGCTTTTTACTTCATTGCCAATTTTTTTTGAAAATATGTATACCACAGGTGCATGAAGACAGATATCCTTTATGGAGTTTGCATCTTCTAATTCCCAGTCAAGGAGTATGACGTCAACTTGATTTTGACTGGCAAACTCCACGGACTTGCTTATTGAAATGATTGAAAAGTTATCTTCCTTGTTAAAAATAGTTGATATATCAGATATAATGGACTTATTCCTTGTAACAACAACTACCTTATAATTATTATTTTTCATTTTCTCCCCCAAAGGATGAAAAAAGACGTTTCAAAAAGACAGTTGCATATGCTCCTTTGTCCATAAAAAATTCAATTTTCCAGACATAAGGGGTTATTTTTTTCCATTTATATATTTGGGGTACTACAATTGCTTGTCTCATAGTGGATTTAAATACAGCACCTTTAACTCTCGTTCTAAAGGCGTTTATGCATTTTATCCCCTCATCCCTCAAGACACTATTATAAGCTTCTTGAATATTAGCGTCTAACAAAATTTTAGGGCCAGGTAAAGGGATGTAATGTCCGTGAAGCTTATTAAAAGCCTTTTGAGTTAAAGATTCATAAAAATAGATGTCAAAAACATCTCCATCTATTTTATTTAAGGGGATATCAAAGGATTGTAAGAGAGTTATTAAGACCTTATTCCAGATATATGATTGATACACGTTGCATTGAAAAAATAAGAACTCCCTGTGGATTAGGGATAATGCCCTTTTACAATTTGAATTTGAGAGTTTACCTGATGAGAGGGTTTCAATGACCTTCCTTTCCCAGGATAAAGGTGATAGCTGGATACATTCTGAGAAATTTCCCCATTTCTTTTTTAGGCACTCTCTGAATTTTTTTGTTTTTGAAGATTCTTTGTGGCTTGAGTGGACTAAAATAGTATAAAGTGCATTTTTATATCTTTTTAAAATGAGCTCCTTAGCAAAAAAGACTTTGTTTTTACTTACAGACGAGAATCTCTGGTCATCGTAGTAATTTGGTATGCCAAACTTTTTTATTAATTCAATTTGTTGGAGAAACTTTTTTTCAGGAACATTTTTTGAGACCTTTATTTTTACAATAAATTTGTTACCCTTAAGGTCAGCCCTTGTTATAGGTCTGTCTATTTGTCCCAGATATTTTAAAAGGTAATTTTTCCCACGAATATCCTTTTTAGGACCATGAAATATAGTGATGTGTTGAGATGTTATAGCGTGTCTGTCTTTTAATCCTGCATATGAAATCTCGTTTCCTTTTCTCCTCAGCCTTTTTTTTAAGTCTTCAATTACATCCCAGGTGTTGGTTCTCCATTTTTTTAAAAGATACACCCCAAATTCACCTGAGACTTTCGTACAAAAATCAACAACTTCCTCTACCTGAAAGTCCTCAGGGGAATTTTTTATGGATATTTTAATATTTCTTAAAGGAATTTTCATACTATTAACTATTTGAATAGGAATTAATTATATATTGACTTAATCCAGGTTTATGAAAACCTGAATTAAAGAGTTGAAAGATAGCGGTATTTGTTTTGTTTAGGCGTGTCAAGTAAATAAAAAAACAAAAAATCTCTGTCCCAGGACTGGCTCTGGAAAGGTCAGAAAAAATTGGGTGTAGTTTAGAAAATCACAATTAACTATCCCTTAACTCCATTTATCAATCAGTACCCCGCTCATCTCTTCCATTCTTTTTGCAATTTTAAGCATTTCTTCTGGTGGAATTTGTCTTATCACTTTTCCAGTTTCTTTGTTAATAACTTTTACTATAACTTTTCCAAGGTTCTTGTCCAACTCAAAGTCCAGTTGAATGCCTATTTGAGCAAGGACTTCATTTGTAGCATCTTTAATTTTTTTTAAATCATCTTCACTTAGCTTCTGGATAAGACTCTTTTTATCTCTTTTGTTAAGCAGATCTTCATCTGTTGATATTTGTGTAACTTCAGAATCCCTTTGTGAAGATTGTAATTTCTTCTCTAAAATCCTCTGACTTTCGCTTAGGTTATCTAAATCAATCTTAATTTCATCTGTTTTTTGTCTTTTTGTATCCCTTTGTTTGTATTCCTGGATGTTTAAATCCTTATCTTTTACTTCTACTGGAGGGGTTTGATCTATTTTTATTTGTTCTGTCATGGCAAACCTCTTATCCTTTTAAATTATTCCACATATCAATATAAGAATTTAGTTGTTCCTGGATAGATTTATATTTTAGTACCACTTCTTCGAGGTTAGAGTATTTTTTAACCATTTGTTCTTCGTAGTTTTGTAGGTCTTCCTGTGCTTGTTGGTACTCATCATTGAGGTCATCAATTTTGTCTTGTATAGATCTTATGGTTTTTGTTATAATACCTGAGGCGGTATCTGTGTAAGAAGATAGGGCGTTTTTCAGTCTTGTGGCAATTCCATTATCTCCTGTAAAGAGGGCAGAGACATCATCTGGGTGTGAGATTAAGGCATCTGTTAATGTAGTTTCATTAACTTCAATGGTGCCATCGTCTTTAAACTCAATGCCTATTTGAGATAGGTATTGATATGCATTGTCACCTGTTCCCGGTACTATTCCTGATAGGATAGACCTTATGTTATTTTGAGCAGTTCTGGCAATAGAGTCTCCGAGAAGTGCACCTGCTTCTTTGGACTCCAGGTCATAAGATGCATTTTCATCCATAAATTGATCAAAGTTGTTATATGCATCAATTAATTTTTGGATGTTGGAGGTTATGGTATCTGTATCCAGTGTTACTGTAATAGTTGCAGATCCTGTATTTTGTATATTTATGGTAAGTCCATCAATTATATCATCTATTTCATTTGAGGACCTTGTATAATCTACCCCATCAACATTTATTGAAGCATCCTCTCCAGCCTGTGCATCTTCCTGCTCTGTGGCACCAGTTGTAAACAGATTACCAGATAGAGTAACTCCTGTGGTTGTACCACTACTATCAGTGGTGATCTGGTTTTGTCCTGTACCTGTATTTTCAGAAAGAAGGCTGAGGACATACTGGGGAGAGTCAGATGTGCCTATATTGGTTACAGAAGCATATACTCCATTATTATCATTTGATATTTCATTAGCAAGATCAGTTAGTGTAGTGTTGGAATCAGTGGTATAAGAATATAGAGTTCCATTATGATAAAAAGATAGAGTAACTCCATCTTCAATTAGAGTGACATTATCTGGTTCAGGGATTCCTTGAGTTACGCCAGTTGCAGGATCACCATCATCCACCCCAATTATAAGGTGATGGGCCTTAGCAACATGATTTATAGTTAAGGAGTAAGTTCCAGTATGTGCAGAATTAGAAACAGTTACAGAAGCTACATCTTCATCAGAAGAAGAAGCCGATTTGGTGAGGAAAGAAGAGGAGGTATCTATATTATCAGCTGCCTGATACAGATCAACGAGTTTGGAACTAAGGGAGGTATAGTTGTCTTTTCTTGTCTGCTCGCTCTGTATGTCTTGCTCAATGGGAGTGAGTAGTTGCAATTGCTTTACATGTACCAGTTGATCCACTATGTCATCTGGTAAGCCACTGGGCCTACCATTGGGATATGCATTGTATATGGAGCCAAGGCTCATAAATCCTCCCTTAACTGGTGGAGTTTTTTAATTCCTTTGCGGCCTCTGAAAATCCATCATAGAGTTTTTGCATTATCTCCTCAATGTCTTTCAAAGAGTCAAAATCTTCTTCCACCCCAATCCTTGCCATCTCTTTTATCATAAAACCATAGAGCTTTTCTAACTGATTAACAAGTTCTTTATCTCCATGTTCCCTGTCCAGTGTGGCATGGAGTTCTGTTATAATTGCCATTGCCCTGGACCTGAAGTCTCTGGCCCTTGCTTTTTCTCCCTTTGTCCAGAGTTCTCTTGCCTGCTTTAAAAATCTTATCCCCCCTTCAAAGAGTTTTAAAAGGATATCTTCCCTGGAGGCAGATTCAATGGAACTTTTTTGATATGCAAATGCAGCATCTTTAACCATACTTTCAAATCTCCTTGTGATTTTGTTTATGGTGGCTTAAAAAATAGAAATGTGTCGTTGCTAATTTTATTTCAGGATGTAACAAAAGGGGGATTTTCGTCAACTATTTTTTTGAACAAGGGGGCCCAGGGCCCCCTTTATAATTAGAGTCCTCCGAGGAGCTGTAGTGCAATTGCCGGGTTCTGATTGGCCTGTGCAAGCATTGCAGCAGCTGCCTGACGTTTAATGTTGTTTTGTGTAAGCTCTGCTGCCTCTTTTGCAACATCTGCATCCAAGACTCTGGAGTTTGCATCCACCAGTTTTTGTACGTAATTATTTAAGTTATTGATTGTTGACTCAAATCTGTTTTGAGTAGCACCTATCTTT